>JBGPMJ010000136.1:0-6685 GCA_041486935.1 Candidatus Limnocylindria bacterium
CTGCGCACCACGGTCCGTTACTGGGAGGCGCTGGCCGTCCTGCCGCACTGAGATTCACTCGCGATGTCAGGACTTGTGGGGTCCGGGTGGTTTGGCGGCCGGGGGGCCGGTGCTATCATCCGGCCGTGAGCACGACCGAGTCGACCGAGTCAGACGTCCAGGCCGGCCAGCCGTCCGCGGTGGCCCACGCCGACTGGCGCCTCGACGCCGACGGTGGGAGCATGGTCCCGCGCTCCGCGCTCGACGTGCTGGTGAACCTGAGCGACAAGGTCAGCAGCGGCCGCATCGGCGAGTACCAGCCGGTGCCCCTCGGCTTCACGCCGCTTGACAAGACCATCGGCAGCGGCCTCCGTACCGGCGAGCTGATGCTGATCGGCGGCGCGCAGGGCACGGGCAAGACCACGATGGCCCTGCAGATGGCACGCAACATCGCCTCGGGCGGCCAGGCCAACGTCCTGTACCTCTGCTTCGAGCACGAGGAGGAGTACCTGCTCAACCGGCTCATCGCCATGGAGTCGGCGCTCGCTCACCTGCCCCACAAGACGGGCGCGATCAAGATCCAGGACGTGCGCAAGGAGATCCTGGGCAGCTGGGCCGCGGAGGGCGCCGGAGGGCCGCAGTTGGGTGCCAACCCGCGCCTCCGCCCATCGCTCGACCGCATCGCCCGCTACGGCCAGAACCTCTTCCTCCTGCGCGGCTCGCAGACCGCGAGCACGATCGACAACATCCGGACGCTCGTCCAACAGCACCGCGAGCTGTCCGGCGATCGCCGGCTGGTGGTCTTCGTCGATTACATGCAGAAGGTGCCGCAGATACCCGAGCCGCCCACCGAGACCGAGAAGGTCACCTTCATCGTCAATGGCCTCAAGGACATCGCCCTCTCGGAGGGGGTGCCGATCGTGACCGTTGTGGCCGCGGACAAGGAGGGCCTGAAGGCCTCCCGCCTGCGCAACTTCCACCTGCGCGGCTCGTCGGCGATCAACTACGAGGCCGACATCATCCTCATCCTCAACGAGAAGTACCACATCGTGGCCAAGGTCAACATCGAGTTCAACCCGTACCAGGCGCAGCGCTTCCGCGACTGGATCGTGGCCTCGGTGGAGAAGAACCGCGGCGGCCAGGACAACGTGGACCTCGAGTTCGAGAAGCACTTCGAGTTCTCCTGCTTCGACCCCAACGGGCGGACGGTCCAGGAGAAGCTCATCGAGGAGCGGCTCTACAACGACTGACGTGGTCGCGGAGGCCTGGCGGACCTTCGTGGCGATCCCCCTGCCGGCGGGGGTGGCGACGATGCTGGAAGCCCGCCTCGCGCCACTCCGTGCGGCGCACGCCCAGGCGCGCTGGAGCGACCTCGCCGACGCTCACCTGACCCTCGTCTTCCTCGGCGGCACCCCTGCCGCGGTCGTGCCGGCCGTGGTCGACGCGGTGACCCGCGCCGCTGCCGGCCGTGCCCCCTTCCGCGTCACGCTGCACGGAGCCGGCTCGTTCGGCGGCCGGGGACGTCCCCTGGTGGCCTGGCTGGGCATCGGGGCGGGCGCGGCCGAGCTTGCGGCACTCGCGGCCGACATCCGCGCGCGCCTGATGACGCTGCCCGGCCTGGCGCACCTGGCGGCCGCCGGCGAGATGCGGGCGCACCTGACGGTCGCCCGCCGGGCGCCGGCGTCGCTCGCGCCGCTGCTGCGCAACGCCTTTGCCGACGAGGGACCGGCGTGGATGATCGATGGGCTCGTGGTCATGCGCAGCCACCTGGGCCGGGACGGCGCCCGCCACGAACCCCTCGCGACGGTCCGGCTTGCGGCCTTCCCTCCGTCCCCGTAGATTCGGTCTCCCCGGCAGCCGCAGCGCAGTGAGGTCCCGACGATGACAAGCCAGACGAAGTTCGTGCTCTCCGAAGACCGCATCCCGCGGGCCTGGTACAACATCGCCGCCGACCTCCCCGAGCCGCCCCCGCCGCCGCTCCATCCGGGGACCGGCCAGCCCATCGGTCCGGCCGACCTCGCGCCGCTCTTCCCCATGGCGCTCATCGGCCAGGAGGTCAGCACGGAGCGGGAGATCGGCATCCCCGATCCGGTCCGCGAGGCGTACGCCCTGTACCGGCCCTCACCGCTCTACCGCGCGCACCGACTGGAGCGCGCCCTCGATACGCCCGCGCACATCTACTACAAGTACGAGGGCGTCAGTCCGGCCGGCTCGCACAAGCCCAACACGGCCATCCCGCAGGCCTTCTTCAACCGCGAGGAGGGCACCCGGCGGCTGACCACCGAGACCGGCGCCGGCCAGTGGGGCACCGCGCTCGCCTTCGCCGGCGCGCTCTTCGGCCTCGAGGTCAAGGTCTACATGGTCCGCGCCAGCTACGACCAGAAGCCGTACCGGCGCAACCTCATGGAAGTCTACGGCGCCAGCGTGGTGGCCAGCCCGAGCCCGGACACGAACTACGGGCGGCGCGTGCTCGCGGAGACCCCCGAAAGCCCCGGCTCGCTGGGCATGGCCATCAGCGAAGCCGTGGAGGACGCCGTGGGGCGCGACGACACGCACTACTCGCTGGGCTCGGTGCTCAACCACGTGCTGCTGCACCAGACGGTCATCGGCCAGGAGGCGCTCGAGCAGATGGCCCTGGCCGGCGAGGAGCCGGACACCATCATCGGCTGCACCGGCGGCGGCTCCAACTTCGCCGGCCTCACCTTCCCCTTCCTCGGCCGGCAGCTGCGGGGCGAGGCCGCCTATCGGTTCATCGCCGTCGAGCCGGAGGCTGCCCCGAGCTTGACGCGCGGCGTCTACGCGTACGACTTCGGCGATACCGGCCAGCTCACCCCGCTGGTCAAGATGCACACGCTGGGCCACGACTTCATCCCCGAGCCCATCCACGCCGGCGGGTTGCGCTACCACGGCATGGCGCCGCTGGTCAGCCTGCTCAAGGAGCGTGGCCTGATCGAGGCCCGCGCGGTGCACCAGCGGGCGACCTTCGAGGCGGGCGTCCGGTTCGCCCGGGCCGAGGGCATCCTGCCCGCCCCCGAGCCGACCCACGCCATCAAGGTCGTCATCGACGAGGCCCTGCGGGCGAAGGCCGAGGGCCGGCCCACGGTCATCCTCTTCAACCTCTGCGGCCACGGCCACTTCGACCTGTCGGCCTACGAGCGCCACCTGGCCGGGCGGCTGGAGGACTACGAGTACCCGGCCGAGAAGGTCGCGGCCGCCCTCGAGGCGCTGCCGGTCGTGGCCGGCTGATGCGGACCGCGCGGCGTCCGCGCGATGTGCGAAGCTAGCAGGCGATGCCCTCGCTCGCCTGCTGGTCGTGCGGCCGCCGGATCTTCACGACGGTCCCGCTCGAGTCGCTCTTCGCCGAGGAGCGACGCTGTCCGCGTTGCGGCGCGCTGCTGAACCCCGAGCGGCGCGGCGCCAGCCGCCGGCAGTCCAACCGGCGCCGGAACCCGCACGACGATCCGGGACCGCCCGACGGCATCGAGCGCCGGGTCCGCGACCGGCGCGAGGGACCGCGGCGGGGCCCCGAGGGCTGAGCGCCTCCCGCCCTCAGGCCGTTCGATCGGGGCGGGGCGGTTCCACGAGGCGGTGTCGCAGCCCGAAGGCGACCGCCTCCAGCTTCGAGTGCACCCCCAGCTTGCCCATGATGTTCTGCACGTGCGTGCGGAGCGTGTTCGGGGCGATCGACAGCTGCTCGCAGATCTGCCGTGAGGGCAGACCCTCGGTGAGCGCGCGCAGGATCTCCAGCTCGCGCGGCGTCAGCGGCTCGATAGGCTGCTGGGCCGTCGCCTGTTCGCGAGCCGTGGCGACGCGGCGCGCGATGCCGAAGAGGACGGCGCGTGGCAGCAGGATCTCCCCGGCGTGCGCGGCACGGACGGCGTCCACCACGTCCTGGCTGGCGCGGTCCTTGGTCAGGTAGCCGTCGGCGCCGGCCTGGATGGAGTCGAGGACCGTCTCGTCGTCGTTGACCGCGGTGAGCATGATCACCCGCGCTGCCGGCCAGCGGGCCTTGATCGCGCGCGTCGCCTCGGCGCCGGTCCCGTCGGGCAGCCGGTAGTCCATGAGCACGACGTCCACCCGCTCACGCGCGGCGGCCCGGGCCTCGGCCACGCTGCCGGCGACGCCGACCACGGTGAGATCGGGCTCCTGGGACAGGAGCTGCGCGAGGGCGTCGGTCAGCAGCTGATGATCGTCCACGAGGAGGACACGGATCGGGTTCGCTTGACGGCGTTGCACGGCATGCCCCCGGCTGATCTCGGGCGATGACTCCACACGATCACCGCAGATCGGCCGCGATCGTAGCCCATCGCGCGCCCGGAATCCAACCCGCGAGTGGGGTGCGGCCGCTAGACTCGCCTGAGTGGTGCGCCTGGCGATCCTCGGCCTCGGTCTCATCGGTGGCTCGATCGCGCGCGCCCTCGCGGTCCGCGAGCCCGGCGCGTGGCGCGTCACGGCCTGGAGCCGCACGCCCGACGGTCCCCGGCGCGCCGTGGAGGAGGGCGTGGTCGCGAACGCCGCCTCGGACGCGGCGGCCGCCATCGCCGACGCCGACCTGGTCGTCCTGGCGGCGAGCCCGGCCGCGAACCTCGCCCTCGTGGACCGGCTGGGACCGGCGCTGGCCGCGGCCAGCTGCCTCCTGACCGACGTCACGAGCGTCCAGGCGCCGATCGCCGCACGGGCGGCTGCTGTGCCCGGCCTGCGTTTCGTGGGGGGCCATCCCATGAGCGGGCGGGAGCGGCGTGGCTATGCCGCCGCGGACGCCGCGCTCTTCGTCGACCGGCCCTGGGTCGTGCTGCCCGGCCCTCGCGCCAGCGGCGGGGACGTGGATCTCGTGCGGCGGCTGGCGCGCGCCTGCGGGGCGTACCCGCTGGAGCTGGAGCCGGGCGTCCACGACCGCGCCGTGGCCGCCATCAGCCACGTGCCGCTGCTGGCCGCGGTGGCGCTCGTCGAGGCGGCAGCGGCGGCGCCCGACTGGCCCGTTGCCCGCTCGCTCGCCGCCCAGGGCTGGCGCGACGCGACGCGACTCGCCCGCGGCGATGCCGAGCTTGGTGCGGGCATCCTGGCCACGAACGCCGGCGCGATCGCGGAGGCGCTGCGCCGCTACCGGCACGAGCTCGAGCGCTGGCAGGTGCGGATCGATGCGCTGGTCGCTGCCGCGGATCCGACCGCGGCCATCCCCGGGCTAGCGGCCGACCTCGCCCGGACCGCGGCGCGCATCGAGCCGGCGACGTGACGTGGCCCGCAACGACGAGCTGATCCTCGCCGTCCCGCGAGCGCGCCTGCCGGGCGGCGTCCCCTGGCGGGGCGTGCGCCGGGATGACCTCGAGCCCCATCTGGGGGCCATCGCGGCGGCGGGAGTCTTCCGGCCGCGCGGGGAGTTGGAGCCGGACCCGGCCTGGAAGCAGGTCATCCCGTATCTCGTGCTGCGCGACGGGCCGCGCGTCTTCCTCATGCGTCGCACGCGCGCCGGCGGGGACGCCCGGCTGCACGACCGCTGGTCGATCGGCATCGGCGGACACCTCAATCCCGGCGACGGCGACCTGCTGGGCGGGCTGCGCCGAGAGTGGCACGAGGAGATCGCGGCCTCGTTCACGCCCGAGTTCCAGCTGCTGGGGCTGCTCAACGACGACGAGGATCCCGTCGGCGCCGTGCATCTCGGGGTCGTCTTCGTCGCGGACGCCGCCGGGCGCCCGGTCGCCATCCGGGAGACCGACAAACTCCGCGGCGCCTTCGCCACGCTCGACGAGGTGCGCCGGGTGGCCGACGGGCTGGAGACCTGGAGCGCTCTCGTCCTCGACGTCCTCGACCCGATCCGGCCGCGGCCCGCTGACGTACCGGTGGGATAATCGAGTCGAGGGGAGTGCCACTAGTGTCCAGCCGCACCGCTCACATCGCCCGACGCCTGCCCGCCGTCATCGGGCTGCTCGGGTTCGCACTCGTCGCGGCCTCGATAGTTCGGGCGGCCGAACCCCGCATCGTCGTCCTGCCCACGACCGGCATCGTCGACCAGGTCATGGCCGGCTATCTGCGCGATCGCGTCGCCGACGCCGCTGCCTCCGGCGCCAGCGCGGTGGTCGTCCGGCTCGACACCCCGGGCGGCTCGCTGGAGGCGACCCGTTCGATCGTGGGCACGCTCCTCGACGCCCCGCTGCCGGTCGTCGTATGGGTCGCGCCGTCCGGTGCGCGGGCGGCCAGCGCGGGCACGTTCATCACCCTCTCCGCGAACCTCGCCTACATGGCGCCGGGCACGAACATCGGCGCCGCCTCGCCGGTCGGAGGACAGGGCGAGGACATCGGGGGCACGCTCGGCGAGAAGGTGAAGAACGACGCCATCGCGCTGATCACGAGCATCGCCGACGCGCGCGGCCGCGACGTCGATGCGGCCGTGGAGACCGTCAAGAGTGCCGCCTCCTACACCGCCCAGCAGGCCATCGACAAGGGCCTCGTGGACGGCTTCGCCGCCGACCTGCCCGGGCTCCTGGCCGTCATCGACGGCCGGACGGTCAAGGTCCACGGCGGCGACGTGACGCTGGACACCACGGGCGCCTCGGTGAGCGAGGCCGGCATGAGCCCCTTCGAGGGGTTCCTCCACCTGCTGGCCGACCCGAACATCGCCTTCATCCTCTTCACGGTCGGCTTCTATGGGCTCCTCTTCGAGCTACAGAACCCGAACTTCGTGACCGGCATCCTGGGCGCGCTGGCCATC
>JBGPMJ010000137.1:0-6667 GCA_041486935.1 Candidatus Limnocylindria bacterium
ATCCGAGTCCTCATCGTCGACGACATCCCGGAGACCCGCGAACACCTCACGAAGCTGCTCGGGTTCGAGAGCGACATCGAGGTGGTGGGCGCGGCCGCCTCCGGCGCAGAAGCGCTCGAGATGGCGGCCAGCCTGCAGCCGGCGGTCGTGCTCATGGACATCAACATGCCGGGCATGGACGGCATCGCCACGGCCGAGCAACTGTCGGCCCGCGTGCCGACCGCGTCGATCGTGATGATGAGCGTCCAGGGCGAGGCGGACTACCTCCGCCGCTCGATGCTCGCCGGGGCGCGGGAGTTCCTGGTCAAGCCCTTCAGCGCCGACGAGCTGGTCACCTCCATCCGCCAGGTCTTCCTGCGGGAGCAGGAGAAGCTGGGCCGCATCGCCGAGCGGCCGACCCCCGCCGGCGCGCACGCCGAGTCGAGCGCGGAGACGCACGAGGCCGGCAGGATCGTGACGATCTTCTCCCCGAAGGGCGGGGTCGGCCGTACGACGGTGGCCGTCAACCTCGGCGTGGCGGCGGCGGCCGACCTGGGCAAGCGCGTCTGCATCGTGGACGCCAGCTTCCAGTTCGGCGACGTGGGCGTCATGCTCAACATGAACCCCAAGAACAAGTCGATCGCCGACATCATCGCCGACGGCGTGGTGGACCTGGAGTCGCTCGAGTCGGTCATCGTCAACCACAGCTCGGGGGCGCGCGTGCTGCTCGCCCCGTCGAGCCCCGAGATGGCGGAGCTCATCACCTCGGGGGCCGTGAAGCAGATCCTCGAAGCGCTGCGCGCGACCCACGACCTCGTCATCGTCGATACCTGGCCGTGGTTCCACGAGACCACCCTCAACCTGCTCGATCTCTCCGACGAGATCGTCGTGCTCATGACGCTCGAGATCACCAACATCAAGAACGTCCGCCTCTTCCTCGAGTTGGCCGAACAGCTCGGCTACACGAGCGACAAGGTCCGGCTGGTGCTCAACCGCGCCGACGCGGCGCTCGGCATCCGGGTCTCGGACGTGGAGCACTCCATCGGCCGTAAGATCGACGAGACTATCGTGAGCGACGGCCGCAGCGTGGTTTACGCTCTCAATCGGGGCGTGCCGTTCGTGATCAGCAACCGGGAGGCCCAGGTCAGCCAGGACATCCTTCGACTCGCGCGCAAGCTGACCGCAGAGTCGGACGGGTTCGCGTCACGGGATGCGAAGCCGGCCCAGAAGAAGTCGTTGTTCGCGCGGCGATAGGATGACCGTGCAGCGGCCCGCGAGGGCGGAAGGGGAAGTCAACCGATGTCGCTGCTGAAGCGGATCGAAAGTGCTCGGCCCGGGGCCGGGCCGGAGGCGCCCGCTGCGCCCGGAGCACCGGCTTCCGGGGGGCCCGGCGGGTCACTCCCGGCGACGCCATCGCGGATGCTCTCGCAGGCACCCGTCCGCGAGTCGTTCCGCGACGTCAAGTTCCGCATCCAGAACCGGGTCATCCAGGACCTGGACCCCAAGCTCGACCTGTCGAACCAGGTCGAGGTGCGGCGCCAGATCGAGGAGATCTTCGGTCGCGTCATCGACGAGGAGGGCCTGGCCCTCACGCGCGCCGAACGCGTACGCATGCTCGAGCAGATCACGGACGAGATCATCGGTCTCGGGCCGCTGGAGCCGTTGCTGCGCGACGAGAGCATCACCGAGGTGATGGTCAACGGCCCGCGCCAGGTCTACATCGAGCGCTCGGGCAAGCTCGAGATGACCAACGTCGTCTTCCAGAACGACGACCACGTCATGCGCATCATCGACCGCATCATCGCGCCCATCGGCCGCCGCGTGGACGAGTCCAGCCCGATGGTGGACGCCCGCCTCACCGACGGCTCCCGCGTCAACGCCATCATCCCGCCGCTGTCGCTCGTCGGTCCCGTCATCACGATCCGGAAGTTCTCCGCCTCCCCCTTTACGGTGGACGACCTGATCCGCTTCGGGACCGCGACGCCGGAGATGTTCGACTTCCTCAAGGCCTGCGTCGAGGCGCGCCTCAACGTCTTCGTCTCGGGCGGCACCGGCTCGGGCAAGACGACGACGCTCAACGTGCTCTCCTCGTTCATCCCCAACGACGAGCGCATCGTGACCATCGAGGACGCCGCCGAGCTGCAACTCCGCCAGGAGCACGTGGTCACCCTGGAGTCCCGTCCCCCGAACATCGAGGGCAAGGGCGCCATCCCCATCCGGGAGCTCGTGCGCAACTCGCTGCGCATGCGGCCCGACCGGGTCATCGTCGGCGAGTGCCGTGCGGGCGAGGCGCTGGACATGCTGCAGGCCATGAACACGGGCCACGACGGCTCCATGTCCACGGGCCACGCCAACAGCCCGCGCGACATGCTCTCGCGCCTCGAGACCATGGTGCTGATGGCCGGCGTGGACCTCCCGCTGCGGGCCATCCGCGAGCAGATCGCCTCAGCCGTGGACCTCATCGTGCACCAGTCCCGCCTCAAGGACGGGACCCGCAAGGTCACCCACATCACCGAGGTCCAGGGCATGGAGGGCGACGTCATCGTCATGCAGGACGTCTTCGTCTTCGAGCAGACGGGCGTCCTGGACGGCAAGATCGAGGGTCGCCTCAAGCCGACCGGCATCCGGCCCAAGTTCGTCGAGAAGTTCGAGGTGATGGGCATCCATCTGCCGCCGGGCCTCTTCGGCTTCACCTACTAGCGGACGCGAAAGGAGGCCGACGTGGGATCGCTGACCCTCATCGTCGCGGCCGTCGCCGGGCTGGCCATCCTGCTCATCTTCCTGGGCATCGCCGCGGGCGGGCGGAGCTCCGGCCTGACCTCGCGCCTCGAGCGCTACGCCTCGGGCTCCAAGCCGGAGGCCGAGAAGAAGACCGGCCAGGGACCCATCAGCGACCTGCTCGCCAACAGCGCCGCGCTGGCCAACCTCAACAAGGCGGTCGAGCAGCGCGACTTCGGCGCGAACATCCAGCGCGAGCTGGCCCGTGCCGACCTGCGCCTCAAGGTCTCCGAGTACCTCATGATCTGGGCCGGCCTCACCGTCGGGGTCCCCGCCGCGATGTTCATCGTCAGCCCGATCGTGCCCTCGCTGAGCAACCCCATCGCGCTCGTCGGGGGCGGCGTCGTCGGCTTCTTCCTGCCGCGCCTGTGGGTCGGCCACCGCAAGGGAGCGCGCCTGAAGGCCTTCAACTCCCGTCTGTCCGACACGATCATGCTCATCGCCAACGCGCTGCGCGCGGGCTCCTCCTTCCTGCAGGCCATCGAGATGGTCGTGCGCGAGACGCAGCCGCCCGTCTCGACCGAGTTCGGCCGGGTCATCCGCGAGGTGAACCTCGGCCTGCCCTTCGACGACGCGCTGGCCAACATGGTGCGCCGCGTCCGCTCGGACGACCTGGAGCTGATGGCCACGGCCATCACCATCCAGCACCAGGTCGGCGGCAACCTGGCCGAGATCCTCGACTCGATCGCCTACACCATCCGCGAGCGGGTACGCATCAAGGGCGAGATCAAGACCCTCACCGCGCAGCAGCGCATGTCGGGCTACGTGGTGGGCTTCCTGCCCATCGGCCTGGCCGGCTCCCTTTTCGTCATCGCCCCCGGCTTCATGGATCCGATGTTCCTGAAGCCGCCGGATGTGCTCGGGCTCCCGCTCGGCCTGGTCATCCTCTTCTTCGGTGGCTTCTTCATGTTCCTCGGCTTCATGGCCATCCGCAAGATCGTGGACATCGAGGTCTAGACGATGGCCCTTCCGCTGATCCTCGCCGGCATCGCGGCGCTGGCGATCCTCTTCATCTTCTTCGGCCTGGTCGGCTCGCGGCCAGTCGATCCCGTCCAGGCCCGGCTCACGCAGCTCGGCTCGATGCAGGCCAAGAGCCTCGAAGAGCTGGAGCTCCAGCAGCCGTTCTTCGAGCGCACGGTGCGTCCGCTTGCGCTGCGGCTCTCCGGGGCCGTGCAGCGGGTGACCAGCCCGGGCCAGACGAACCGCACCGAGCGACGCCTGGCCCAGGCGGGCAACCCGGCGGACCTCAAGACGACAGACTTCCTGGGCCTCAAGGCGGTGGCCGCCATCGTGGCCGCCATCATCGCCTTCGTCCTGCTCGGCCTGCTGGGGGGCAACGCCGTCTTCGGCGTGCTCATGGCCCTCGTCGGTGCAGTGATCGGCTACCTCCTCCCCGAGTTCTGGCTGGGCCGCCGCATCAAGGCGCGCCGCAAGGCGATCCTGCTGGCCATCCCCGACACCCTCGACCTGCTGACCATCTCCGTCCGCGCCGGCCTCGGCTTCGACGCCGCGCTGGCCAAGGTCGTCGAGAAGACGGTCGGCCCGCTGTCCGATGAGTTCCGTCGCGGCCTGGCCGAGATCCGCGTGGGCAAGTCGCGCCGCGAGGCGCTGCGCGACATCGTGGCGCGCACGAACGTGCCCGCCCTGTCCAACTTCATCGGCGCGATCATCCAGGCCGAGCAGTTGGGCGTCTCGATCAGCAAGGTGCTCCAGGTCCAGTCGGAGCAGCTGCGCATCGAGCGCCGCCAGCGCGCCGAGGAGATGGCCGCCAAGGCGCCCATCAAGATGCTCTTCCCGCTCGTCGGCTGCATCTTCCCCTCGCTCTTCATCGTCATCCTCGGGCCGGCCATCATCCTCATCGTGCTCAACATCGGGAAGGCCCAATAGGATCACGTGCCCGGCCCGTTCCTCGCCGTCCGGAACACGACCCGCGACACGACGGTCGCGGGTCGTGTGGCGTCCGCGGGCACGTTCTGGACGAGCTTCCGGGGCCTCATGGGGCGGGCCTCCATCGACCCCGACGAGGGCCTCTGGATGCCGGGCGTGACGAACATCCACATGTTCTTCATGCGCTTCCCTATCGACTGCGCCTTCCTCGGCAGAGAGGCGCCGGACGGGACGCGTCCGGTGATCGCGCTGCGGCACCGCCTGCCGGCCTGGATCGGGCTGGTCTGGACCGTGCGTGGCGCGCGGGGCGTGCTGGAGCTGGCGCCGGGGACCCTGGAGCGCTCAGGGACGCAGGTCGGCGACAGGCTGGCCTTCGCCGACGCCCGGCGGAGGGGCGAGTAGCGGTGCCAGGGCCCCGATGATGGCCACGAAGGGCAGGAACGGCTCGGGCAGCCAGCCCAGGAGGGGCAACAGGATCGCCCAGCGACGACCGCGGTCGGCGAGAAGCGCCGCGGGCAGGATGAGTGCCACGAGGTAGTGGACCCAGAGCAGCGGCGCGATCAGGAGTGATGCCCCGACCGCCGTCACGAACGCCACGTCGCGGTCACGCCGAAGCCCGGCCAGCATGATGCCGAGGCCGGCGAGCGCGCCGCCGATGAACGCCAGCGTCGGCAGCGGCGGGGGCAGGCCGGCGGCCAGGGTCATCGACCCGAAGTCCACGTTGCGGGGCACGCCCTGCATCCCGGTCAGGTTCCGGACGACCACCAGGTAGTCGGTGTAGCCGGCGAGCCCGACGAAGGGCAGCGCCAGCGCCGCGAGGACGATGGCAGCTCCGAACGCCCAGGCGATCGGCCGCCAGCGGCGCCGAAGCGCCCACCAGGCGACGACGACGACGAGCGGCGGGCGCAGCGCCAGGGCGGCGGCCACGGCGATCGAGCCGGACGGACGGTCCAGGAAGCGCCAGGCGGCGGCGGAGAGGGCGAAGACGACGACGCTCACGTTGCCGAGGTTGACGTCGAGGAGGACGGGGTAGCTGGCGGCGGCGACCAGGAGCGATGTGCCGCGGATCCACGGGCGCACAGGCATGAGCGCGCAGCCCGCGGCGAGCGCGCCGACCCGCAGCGCGAACCAGCCGGCGGACACGAGGCTCCCCGGCAGGCCGGCGAACGGGGCGAGCAGCACCGCGAGCGGCGGCGGATAGAGGTACAGCCCGGCGGGCCCCGGTCGGAAGGGGTCGCCCAGCGTCTCAGGCTGATAGGGCGTGCCACCGGCAGCGACCCGTGCCGCCGCCCCGAGATAGGCGGCCAGGTCGTAGTCATGGCCGGCGCTCTCGCGGAGGGCAGCCCAGACTGCGACGAGGGCAGCCAGCCCGACCAACCCGAGGAGCGTGGCGATCGCGGCCTCGCGACGTTCGGGCGTCGGCATCGAGGCGAAGGATACGCGCCGGGGAGCGCCCGATGAGCGGCCGCCATCGGGCGGTGGAGTGCCGGGAGAGCGGCGCCCGTCAGGCTTCCCGGATGGCCGCGCTCCTCGACCTCCTGCTGCCCCCGACCTGCCCCGGTTGCGGGCAGGAAGGCACGCTCATCTGCAGCGACTGTCGCCAGCACCTCTCGGCGCGCCTCGATGAGCCGCCCGGCGCCCCCATCGGCCTGCCCGGCGGCCTGCCGGACGGCGTCGCCCAACTCGAGTGGTGCGCGCCGTTCACGGGCCCCACGCGCGCGGCTCTCCACGAGTTGAAGTACGCCGCGAATCGGCGCCTGGCGCAGCCGCTCGGCGAGCTGCTGGCGGCGCGCTGGCGGCGCGCCGGGATCGGCGGTGAGCTGCTCGTCCCGGTTCCGGTCCACGCCGATCGACTACGGCAGCGCGGCTACGACCAGGCCGTCCTGCTCGCCGAGGCCACGGGGGCCGCGCTCGGGCTGCCGGTCGTGCCGGCTCTCCGGCGCGGCCGCGCGACGACCGCCCAGCATGCGCTCGGCCGCGGCGCGCGCAGCGCCAACGTCGGTGCCGCGTTCGCCGTCGAGCC
>JBGPMJ010000138.1:0-6665 GCA_041486935.1 Candidatus Limnocylindria bacterium
CAGGCGCTGCGCAGGAAGCCCTCCTTGTCGGCATCGAGGATCGCCACCAGCGTCACCTCGGGCAGGTCGATGCCCTCGCGAAGGAGGTTGATGCCGACCAGCACGTCAAAGACGCCCAGGCGCAGGTCGCGCAGGATCTGCACCCGCTCCAGCGTGTCGACCTCGCTGTGGAGGTACCGCACCCGGACGCCCAGCTCGCGCAGGTAGTCGGTCAGGTCCTCGGCCATCTTCTTCGTGAGCGTCGTGACGAGGACCCGTTCGCCGCGATCGACGCGGCCGCGGATGCGCTCGAGGAGGTCGTCGATCTGGCCCTCCGACGGCCGCACCTCGATGGTCGGGTCGACGATGCCCGTGGGCCGGATGAGCTGCTGGACGATGTGGCCCTTCGCCTTCTCCAGCTCGTACGGACCGGGCGTGGCGCTCATGTAGACGACCTGGTCGAGGTGGTCCTGGAACTCCTCGAAGGTGAGGGGCCGGTTGTCGAGCGCGGAGGGCAGCCGGAAGCCGTACTCGACGAGGATCTCCTTGCGCGTGCGGTCGTTCTTGTACATGCCGACCGTCTGGGGGATGGTCATGTGGCTCTCGTCCACGACGAGCAGCCAGTCGGGCGGGAAGTAGTCGAGCAGCGTCCAGGGCCGCGACCCCGCCGCGCGGCCGGCGAGGTGGCGCGAGTAGTTCTCGATACCGGAGCAGAAGCCGATCTCGCGCATCATCTCCAGGTCGAAGGTCGTGCGCTGGCGGAGGCGGGCGGCCTCGAGCGCCATGCCCTTCGCCTCGAGCTGCGCGGTGCGCTCCTCCATCTCCGCGTCGATGTCGTCGATCGCCTTACGCAGCTTATCGGCCGGCGTCACGTAGTGCGAAGCGGGATAGACGTTCAGCTCCTTGCGCTCGGCCAGCAGCTCGCCGGTGAGCGGGTCCAGCTCGCTGATGCGCTCCACCTCGTCGCCGAAGAACTGCACGCGCACGACGAAGTCGTCGTAGGCGGGCTGGAGCTCCAGGGTGTCGCCGCGGACCCGGAAGCGGGCGCGCGACAGGGCCTGGTCGTTGCGCTGGTACTGGAGGTCGACGAGCTGGCGCAGCACGCCGTCGCGCCGGTAGCGGCCGCCGACCCGCAGCCGGACGACGGTCGCGCCGTAGTCCACAGGGGCGCCGAGGCCGTAGATGCAGCTGACGCTGGCCACGATGATCACGTCGCGCCGCTCGAAGAGGGCGTGCGTCGCCGCGTGACGGAGCTTGTCGATCTCGTCGTTACGCGACGAGTCCTTCTCGATGTACGTGTCGCTGCGGGGCAGGTACGCCTCGGGCTGGTAGTAGTCGAAGTAGCTCACGAAGTACTCGACGGCGTTCTTCGGGAAGAACTCGCGGAACTCGGCGTAGAGCTGTGCGGCGAGCGTCTTGTTGTGGGCCATCACGAGCGTGGGCTTCTGCGCCCGGGCGATCACGTGCGACATCGAGAAGGTCTTCCCGGAGCCCGTCGTGCCCAGCAGCACCTGGTGCTTGACGCCCTTCGCCAGGCCCTCGGACAGGCGCTCGATGGCCGCCGGCTGATCGCCGGTCGGCGCGAAGTCGGCGACGAGCTCGAAGTCGGGCAAGAGGGTCCTCGGGGGCTCAGGGTGCAGCCGCAGCATAGCACGGCGACAGGCTAAACAGAACGGGCGTTCGAGTCTTCGGAAACCGCCCTGCGGTGTCTGCATTGGCCACCGGTAGACCGTCGGTCCTGCCGCGCAGCATCCGAACGCGCCATAGGCACCGCGGGCTCGGCTGGCGATGCTGGTGCGGATCATTGGCCGAAGATCAGGACCGGACCAAACCTTGCGCCGAACCGCCCGCCACCAGCACGGACAGAGCCTCGTCGAATTCGCGCTCATCCTGCCCGTCCTGATGCTCGTCCTCATGGGCATCGTCCAGATGGGCTTCGTCTTCAACGCCTACGTGACGATCTCGAACGCCACGCGGGAAGCGGCGCGAACGGCGACGATCTACCTCTACGACCGCAACCAGTCCGTGGGCGCCAACGACACGGCGCGCGACGAGGCCGCCCGGAGCGCGCTGGACTCGGCCATGGGCATGCTCTCCGCCACTTCGCCCGGGTTCGCCAACTCGTCGACCTGGACAATCACGGATGCCGGCGACACGTTCACCAGCGGCGACCTCGTCATCGCCTACACCCTTCCGGCCGGTGTCACGGACGCCGACTCCCGGGTCGGTCAACGGGTGTCGGTCTCGATGACCTACCACCTCGACCTGCTCATCCCCTTCATCGGGGCGATCCTGCCGCACGACGCGAACGGACGCCTGCCGCTCACCGCGCAGGTGAGCATGTTGGTCAACTGATGCGCCATCCAGCCGGCGCTGCCCGGGCCGGGGAACGCGGCCAGGCCCTGGTGCTCGTGGCGCTCTTCCTGACATCCCTGCTCGGCATGGCCGCCGTGGCCGTCGACGTGGGGCGCTTCTACACGGAGCGGCGCTTCCTCCAGAATTCGGCGGACTCGGCCGCGCTGGCGGCCGCCAACGCGCTCATCCTCGGTCATACGCAGGCCGAGGCCGAGACCGAGGCACGAGCGCTGCTCGCGCGCAACGCCCTCGACGACCCGACCGGCACCCCGCCGGCCCTGCCCTCCGCGGTCCCCCTCTACGCCGACGGCCACGCCGGCGAAGGCGCGTATCTCGTGGAGGGCATCCTCTTCAGCGGCGGCGAGGTGCGCGTGGCGCTGCGCAACCCGGTCGGATACACCTTCGGACGCGTGGTCGGCCTCACCCAGCAGGAGATCGGTGCCCGGGCGCGCGTCGGCTTCACCGGCGGCCTGATGCCGATCGCCGTGCGGCGCTACGTGAATATGCCCGGCCCGAACGCCAGCCCCGGGTCGCCCTGCGCCAACGACCAGACGCAGTTCCTCGACTTCTTCGCCACGGAGAACACGGCCTGCCTGGGCACCGACTCGGACCCCTCGGGGCGCACCGGGCCGAGCGCCGGCGCGAACTTCGACAGCGTCAACCCCGACAGCGACCCCGCCAACCACGGACCGGTCGTGACCATCCTCGGCCAGGGCGCGCAGCCGGCCAACGGGGCCTCGTTCCGCGGCTTCATCAACCTAGACATCCGCAACTTCGCCACCACCTCCTCGCAGCAGTACTTCAACGGGGTCACGGCGGGCACGAACTCGAACACGCTGAAGCAGAAGGAGGCGGGTTGGATCTCCGGTGGCTACCCGCCGCCGTATCCGCCGCCACCCACGACGCCGCCCGACCCGAACGACCAGGTGGGCATCATCGACGGCAACTCGACCGGCATCGCCATCGACGAGGTGGCGCGGCGCTTCGGGCCCGGGGACGAGATCCTCCTGGCCGTCTACCCGGGCTCGGTCATGGCCATCCCGGACTTCTCGCTGTCACCCCCGGGGACCGTGGCACTGCCCACGAGCGGCCTCACCGCCAATGCCGGCTCGCTGAAGGTGTCGCGCAACCAGGCCTTCAGCGGCCAGGTCACCATGTCCACCCTGGCCGACACGCTCGACCCGGCCAACCCCATGGTGCTGGGGACACTGACGGGCGGCGCGACGCCGATCACGTACAACCCAAACCCGGTCACGCCGAGCCTGGGCAACGGCGCGAGCGTCGCCCTGACCAACGTGACCACGAGCGGGGCGGCAGCGGGCATCTACGCCCTGTGGGTCGTGGGCCAGGCCGGCAGCCCCTACCTGACCACGAAGCAGGAGCCGTTCGCGGTCAAGATCGGCACCGTCACGAAGGACTTCACCGTCACCTCGGACGCCAGCTCGAAGGATGCCACGAACGTCGGTGACACGGTCAGCTTCACGTTGACCCTGCAGAACTCGCCCAACAAGAACACCGCCTTCGGCAACGCCGTGGCGTTGTCCGTGGACGCGCCCCTGCCCGCCGGCACCGGTACGGTCACGTTCGGCTCCACCTCGGTCACGCCGAGCAAGAGCGGCACGAGCACGACGCTCAGCATCAACACCGGCACCATGGCCCAGGGCACCTACCGCTTCATCGTCCGGGCGACCGGCATGAACGGCGACAGCCCCTCGCGCAAGGTCACACACCTGCTCGCCCTGACCGTCGTGGTCGCGCCCTCGGGCGCCTCGGGCAGCGACGCGTATGTCGACATCGTCGGTTTCGCCCTCATGCGCATCACCGCGCTCAGCTCGAACAGCGTCGACGCCTATGCGATCACCCCGGTGATCGTCAGCCTGAACGATCCGGCGCTCCGCCGCGGGCAGACGGCGCGCCTCCTGCCCTGGGATTAGGGCCGCACGAGGGAGGAGTCCTCGATCATGGAGATGGAATACCACCACGAAGGCCGGCGCCGGAAGGTGCTCATCGTCCTCGGCGTCGTGCTGGCCGTGGCAGCCGGCGGCGCCGCGTTCTTCCTGGTCAACCAGGCGCAGAACGCCGGGACGGGCGTCGTGGCCACGCGCGACGTCGTCGTCGCCGCCCGCGACATCCCGGCGCGCACGGTCATCCAGTCCAGCGACCTGACCATCCGGGCCGTGCCCGACGACCCCTCGCTGGCATCGGCCATCACGGCCCCCGAGGATGCCATCGGCCGCATCACCGGCGTGGCGATCCTCTTCCAGCAGCCGCTCAGCCCGAACCTCCTCGCCTCTGCCGTGGCCGGCGGGCAGTTCAGCATCCTCGGACCCGAGGAGACGATCTCGCCCGACTCGCCCGCCTGGCGCGCCGTGGCCGTGAACGTGCCCGACGACCGCGCCGTGGCCGGCCAGATCCAGGTCGGCCAGCACGTGGACCTCTTCATGACCGCGCAGATCAACGTCACCGTGCCGCTCACCGCGGGCGCGGCGACTCCGGCGCCATCGCCCGGACCGGGCGCCTCCAACGCGCCCTACTACACCGACAAGTCGACCAAGATCACCTACCAGGACCTGTCCATCCTGGCCCGCAACGGGACCCTGTACATCCTCCGGGTGGACATCGCCCAGGCCGAGGAGATCAGCCATCTCCAGGCCGCCGGCAACGCCCAGTTCAGCCTCGTCCTGCGGCCCGACGGCGACGACCGCGTGGTCGACACCGAGAAGCTCGGCGAAACGACGAACCGGATCATCGAGAAGTACGGGCTGCCCATCCCGGAGATCTATCCCGCGCCCTGACGCCATCGGGCCAGGGCCTCCGCCAGCGCGGCGTCCACGGCGGCCAGCGTCGCCTCGAGCGGCCCGTCGGTGCGCAGCACGCGGGTCGCGACCGGGGCCAGGCGCGACGTGATGTCGCCCTGGGCGGTGATGCGTCGCTCGACGTCGTCCGAAACCGCCCCGCGCGCCGCAAGGCGCGCCCGCTGCGTGGCCCGCTCGCAGGCCACCAGCCAGACCTCGTCGCAGGCCGCCGCGAAGCCACCCTCGACGAGCTTGATGGCCTCGATCGCGATGGCCGTGGCGCCGGCCCGCTCGGCGCCGGCCACGGCCACGCCCAGGCGCGTGCGGACGGCCGGGTGGACGATGGCCTCGAGGTCACGGAGGGCGGCCTCGTCGGGGAAGACGAGGGCCGCCAGCGCCGCACGATCGAGCGAGCCATCGGGGGCGAAGACGCCGTCGCCGAAGCGCGCGCGGATGGCCGGCAGCGTCGGCTCGCCCGGGGCGGTCACCGCGCGCGCCAGCTCGTCGGCATCGATGACCACGGCGCCATGCTCGGCCAGCCGCCGCCCGACGGTGGACTTGCCGCAGCCGATCGGCCCGGTCAGGCCGATACGCAGCGGGCGAGCCGGCGGCGGCGCGCGGTACACGGGCCCGCTCATCGCGGCGCCCGCTCCTCGATCGTCAACCACGCCTCCTCGGCCTGGGCGAGGGCCGCGTCCACGTCGGCCAGCTCGCTCGTGACGCGCCGCAGCTCGACGAAGTTGGCCTGCGTGCCGGGATCGCCGAGCGCCAGCTCCAGGTGGCTCCGCCGCAGCCCGAGCCGGTTCAGGTCCCCCTCCACCAGCGCCTTCTGCCGCCGGTAGGCGTCCTTCGAGAGCGATGCCAACCGGGCCGAGGGCCGGGCGGTCGAGGCGGTGCGCCGGGATTCGGGGATCGCCGCGGGCGGCACCACCGGGACCGCCCCACGCGCGGCGCGCCGGACCGCGTCCGGATCGTAGCGACGGCCCTGGAGCTCCAGCGCGCCCTCCACCGTCCAGCCCTCCCCCACCGCCCGCCGCCACTCGGCGTAGCCGCCCTCGAAGGCCACCGCCCGAGCCGGCTCGCCGCGGCCGGCCGACTCCACCACCCACAACCGCGCGCAGATCGTATCGAGCAGGCGGCGATCGTGGGAGACGATGAGCAGCGTGGCCGGCGACTCGCGCAGGAACGACTCCAATGCTTCGCGGGCGGGGATGTCGAGGTGGTTGGTCGGCTCGTCGAGAAGCAGCAGGTTCGCCGCCGTGATGCCCAGCAGCGCCAGCTCCAGGCGCGAGCGCTCCCCACCGGAAAGCTCGGAAACGGGCTTGAAGACATCCTCGCCGCGAAACAGGAAGCGCGCCAGGTACGAGCGCGCCGGCCCGTTGTCGAGGTTCACCTGGCCGAGCAGCGCGTCGAGGACGGTGGCGCCGGGGAAGCTGCGGCCGCGCACCTGGGCGAGGTAGCCGGACTGGACCGCGGCGCCCAGCCGGACCACGCCCTCGAGCGGCGACAGCTCGCCGGCGATAGTGCGCAGCAGCG
>JBGPMJ010000139.1:0-6617 GCA_041486935.1 Candidatus Limnocylindria bacterium
GCAGGACCAGGTCGTTCCCACGGCCGTCGCCTGGGGGAAGAAGATCGCCGCTTACTCGCCGACGGCGATGCGGTTCCTGAAGCACTCGTTCAACGCCGACACCGATCACATCGTGGGCATCCAGAACCTCGTCTTCGACGGGCTCAGCCTCTACACGAAGACCGACGAGGGACGGGAGGGATTCGCCGCCTACAACGAGAAACGGCCACCGGACTTCGCGCGCTTCCGATGAACGGGCCCGCCTGCGGCGGGTTCCACAGGAAAGGAGTGACAGGCGCCGTTCGGGCCGTCTATGCTGCGGGCGCCGACCGGCTGTGAGCGGATCGGCGATGGTTGGGTTCCGCGTCCCCCTCCGCGAGCCCGCGGCTCGCGGTGCGTCAGCAGGGACCGTTCGCCGGGCGGGCGGAAGCAGGAGGAGCAGCGCGATGTCGAACGAAGCGGACGAGCGGAGGATCGTCGAGGCGGTGCTGGGCCGTCCCCTCGACCGGCGGGACTTCCTGCGCCTGACGGGGTACGCCGGAGCGACCGCCGGCCTGGGCGCCTTCCTCGCGGCCTGCCAACCGAGCGGAGGGACGCCCGCCCCGACGGCCACCACGGGCCCCGCCGCGACCGCCGGCGCGACCGCCACCGGAGTACCGACCGGGCGCGCCATCAAGATCGGCTACGTCAGTCCCACGACGGGGCCCCTGGCCGGTTTCGGCGAGGCCGACGAGTACATCATCTCCGGTGCGAACAAGGCGTTCCAGGGTGGCGTGAACGTCGGTGGCACGCTGCATCCTATCCAGATCCTCGCCAAGGACAGCCAGTCCTCGCCGGACACTGCCGCGTCGGTCGCGGCCTCGCTGATCCTCGAGGATGGCATCGACCTGATGCTGGTCGCCTCCACCCCGGAGACGACGAACCCGGTCGCCGACCAGGCCGAGGCCAACCAGGTGCCCTGCATCTCGTCGGTCGCGCCCTGGCAGCCGTACTTCCTCGGTCGCCAGAAGGATCCGGCCAACCCGGTCCCGTTCGAGTGGACGTACCACTTCTTCTGGGGCCTCGAGGACGTCATCGCCACCTACCTCGATATGTGGAGCCAGGTCGACACGAACAAGCAGGTCGGCGGGATCTTTCCCAACGACGGCGATGGCAACGCCTGGGGCGACCCGAACCTCGGCTTCCCGAAGCCGCTCGCGGCCGCCGGCTACACCATCCACGACCCCGGCCGGTACGAGGACGGCAACTCCGACTTCTCGGCCCAGATCGGCGCCTTCAAGAAAGCTTCGACCGAGATCGTCACCGGCGTGCCCATCCCGCCCGACTTCACGACCTTCTGGAATCAGGCCAAGCAGCAGGGCTTCAACCCGAAGGTCGCGTCGATCGGCAAGGCGCTCCTGTTCCCGGCCTCGGTGGAGGCCCTGGGTACCAACGGCGAGGGCGATGCGCTCTCGAGCGAGGTGTGGTGGAGTCCCAGCCATCCCTTCACGTCGTCGCTGACGGGTGACACGGCGAAGGCCCTGGCCGACGGTTACACGGCGGCGACGAACAAGCAGTGGACGCAGCCGATCGGTTTCGCGCACGCCCTCTTCGAGCTGGCCAACGACGTGCTCAAGCGCACCACGGACATCGAGAGCAAGGCCAGCATCCGGGATGCCCTGAAAGTGACGGTGCTCGACACCATCGTGGGCAAGGTGGACTGGGCCAACGGCGCTCCCTTCCCGAACATCTCCAAGACGCCGCTCGTGGGCGGGCAGTGGAGCAAGGGCACCACGTTCCCCTACGACCTGATCATCGTCAGCAACAAGGACCATCCCGAGATCCCGGCGGGCGGGAAGCTCCGTCCCATCGGCGGCTAAGTCCGTCCCTCGGCAGCCGGAGGCGACGTGGCGGCACTGCTGGAGCTCGACCACGTCGCCAAGGCATTCGGCACGGTCGTCGTGGCCGACGAGCTGTCCTATACGTTGGAGGCGGGCGAGATCCTGGGCGTCGTGGGCCCCAACGGGGCCGGCAAGACCTCCATGCTCAACCTCATCACCGGCAGCCTCCAACCCGACCGCGGGCGCATCCTGCTCGACGGCCGGGACATCGCGGCCATGCCGGTCCACGCGCGAGCGCGGGCCGGCATAGGTCGGACCCATCAAGTACCTCGTCCCTTCGGCGGCATGACCGTCTTCGAGAACGTGCTCATCGGCGCCAGCTTCGCCGGGGGGCGGACCGGCGTCGACCCGCGTGGGGCGAGCGTGTCGGCGCTGGAGCGCACCGGTCTCCTGCCACACGCCAACACGCCGGCCGGCGCGCTGACGCTGCTGGACCGCAAGCGCCTGGAGCTGGCGCGAGCGCTGGCCATCGGTCCCCGGCTGCTGCTGCTCGACGAGATCGCCGGCGGCTTGACCGAGCACGAGGTCCAGGCGCTGATCGCGACCATCCGGGCGCTGCGCGGCGAGGGGCTGGGCATCGTCTGGATCGAGCACATCGTGCAGGCCCTCGTCTCGGTCGTCGACCGGCTGATGGCCACCAACTACGGTCGCAAGCTCGCCGAGGGCGCACCGAAGACGGTCATGGCCAGTCCCGAGGTCCAGTCGGTCTACCTCGGCCAGGGGATCCGCGCGTGAGCCTCCTGGAGGTCCGCGGCGCGAGCAGCTTCTACGGCGACTTCCAGGCCCTGTTCGACATCTCGCTGGCGATCGAGGAGGGCGAGCGGTTCGCCATGATCGGCTCGAACGGCGCGGGCAAGTCGACCCTGCTGCGCATGATCGCCGGCCTGCTGCCCGCACGGGGTGGGCAGATCAGCTTCGACGGGCAGGTCATCGACGCACTGCCCACCCACGAGCGCGTGAAGCTGGGCGTCTCGCTGGTGCCCGAGGGGCGGCGCGTCTTCCCCAGCCTCAGCGTCGAGGAGAACCTGCTCATCGGAGGTTACCGCGGACGGCGGGGACCCTGGGGCCTCGGGCGGGTGTACGAGCTGTTCCCGCTGTTGAAGCAGCGCGCGCGCCGCAGCGCGGCCGTGCTCTCTGGCGGCGAGCAGCAGGCCCTCGCGATCGGGCGCGCGCTGATGAACAACCCGCGCCTGCTGCTCCTCGACGAGGTGTCGCTCGGGCTCGCGCCGGTCGTGATTCGCGAGCTCTACGATCGACTTCCGGCGATCGCCGCGGCGGGCACGACGGTGCTCATCGTGGAACAGAACATCGACCAGGCCCTCGGGGTGGCGGATCGCGTCACCTGCCTCCTGGAGGGCCGCATCGCGCTCGCGGGACGGCCCGCCGAGCTGACCCGCGAGGCCATCGCCGCCGCGTACTTCGGCATCTGAGGGAGGGTCTGTCGGGGATGGAGTGGGTCAACGCGGTCATCCAGGGCATACTCCTCGGCGGCCTTTACGCGTTGCTGGCGACGGGTCTCTCGCTCGCCTTCGGGGTCATGCGCCTGGTCAACCTGGCGCATGGGGACCTCAACATCCTGGCCGCCTACCTGGCCCTGGTCGTGGTCACCGCGACCGGCGCCAACCCGCTCCTCAGCCTCGTGCTGGTGGTGCCGGTGATGATGATCATCGGATTCCTGCTCCAGCGCGTGCTCCTGAACTCCACCCTCGGGGGCGGTGTGCTGCCGCCCGTGCTCGTCACCTTCGGCATCGCCGTGGTCGTGCAGAACGTGCTCCTGGACGTCTTCTCGGCCGATTCCCAGGGGCTGGATGCCGGACCCCTCGAGAACGCGAGCGTGACCATCACCGGCCAGATCTCGGTCGGTGTCTTCCCACTGCTGACGCTGCTCGTCGCCGTCGGCGTCCTCCTCGGCCTCCAGTTCGTCATCAGCCGGACCCAGCTGGGCCGTGCCCTGCGGGCCACATCCGACGACATCGAGGCGGCACGCATTGTGGGCATCGATCACCGGCGCATCTACGGCATCGCCATGGCCGTCGCGCTGGGCACGGTCGCGGTGGCTGGCGTGTTCCTCGGCATCCGCACCACCTTCGGTCCGTCCGACGGGCCGCAACGTCTCATCTTCGCGTTCGAGTCGGTCATCATCGGCGGCCTCGGGTCGCTGTGGGGCACGCTCGTGGGGGGCGTGGCCCTGGGCGTGGCCCAGGCCGTGGGCAACCAGATCAACCCGGCCTACCAGGTCCTGTCGGGGCATCTCCTCTTCCTGGCCGTCCTCGCCTTTCGACCGAGCGGGCTCTTCGCCCGCCGCACGGCGCGCGAGACGTGACCGTGTCAGCCACGACGAGCACGCCCGCCTTGCCCCCGTTCCGCGTCGAGTCGGCGACACCCGCCAGCCGGGCCGTGGCGGTCGTCGGCCTGCTGCTCCTGGCGGCCCTGACGACCCTGCCGGCCTGGGGCGGCTCGGGGACCATGAAGCTGCTCATCGAGTTCTTCACGCTGCTCGCCCTGGCGCAGATGTGGAACCTGCTGGCCGGCTACGCAGGGCTCGTCTCCATCGGCCAGCAAGCCTTCGTGGGCCTGGGGGCCTACGGCCTGTTCGTATGCACCGACCGCCTCGGCCTCCACCCGCTGCTGGCCATCCCCGTCCTGGCCGCGGTCGTCGCGCTCATCGCGCTGGCCACCTCGCTCTTCGCCTTCCGGTTGCACGGCGGCTACTTCGCCATCGGCACCTGGGTCATCGCCGAGGTCTTCCGGATCCTCGTCTCGGGAGCGAAGGAGGTCGGTGCCGGCAACGGGGTGACCATCCAGGCGGTGGCTTTCCTGGGCCCGCAGGGCCGGCTGGCGTTGACCTACTGGCTGGCGCTGGCTGTCGGTTCCGGCTCCGTCATCCTCGTGGCCTGGATCATGCGGTCGCGCCTGGGGCTGGCCCTGCGAGCTCTCCGTGACAGCGAGGCTGGCGCCGAAAGCCTCGGCATCGACGTCTTCCGGACGAAGCTGGCGGTCTACCTCATCGCCTCCGTCGGCGCCGCGGTTGCCGGCGCGATCATCTACCTCCTGCTGTTGCGGATCCAGCCCAACGCGGCCTTCAGCGTCGATTGGACCGCGCGCATGATCTTCATCGTGGTCATCGGCGGGCTGGGCCGGATCGAGGGCCCCATCGTCGGCGCGCTCGTGTTCTTCGGCCTGCGTGAGACCCTCGCCGATTTCGGTAGCCTGTACCTCGTGGTCCTCGGCATCGTCGCGATCGGGCTGACCCTGCTGGCCCCGCGGGGCCTGTGGGGCCTCTTCCTGGCGCGCTTCCCGATGGTCTCGTTCGGCTCCCAGCGGCGGCTGGTCATGGGGCCCGACGTGGAACGGAGGCAAGCGACGTGATCCGGCGCATCCTGGTCGCCTACGACGGCAGCGAGCCGGCACGCCGCGCGCTCGCCATCGGCGCCGAGCTGGCCGCCGGCCTTGGGGCCCACATCGGCCTGGTCAGCGTGGCGCCGCTGGAGATGGGCCCGCCGCCGGACGATCCGTGGAGCGCCGTCTCTGCCCACGCTGCCGAGCTGCACGAAGCGAAGGCCTTCCTGGCCGAACGCGGGCTGGACGCCGAGACCCACGAGCCGATCGGCGACGCGGGGCCGATGATCGTGCAGGTCGCCGAGGAGTTCGGCTACGACACCATCGTGATCGGCTCGCGCCACCTCGGTGCCCTCGGTCAGGCCGTCCTCGGCAGCGTGTCGGTGTATGTCGCGAACCACGCCAACGCCACGGTGATCATCGCCCGCGGGGCCGCGGATCCGCGATGACCGGCGCTTCGAAGGTCGCCACCATGCGCGACGCGGTGGCGGAGATCGTGCGCGACGGCGACATCGTGGCCATCGAGGGCTTCACCCACCTCATCGGCTTCAGCGCCGGCCACGAGATCATCCGCCAGCGCCGGCGCGACCTGACCCTGGCGCGCATGACGCCGGACGTCATCTACGACCAGATGATCGGCGCCGGCGTGGCGCGCAAGCTCATCTTCAGCTGGCTGGGCAACCCGGGAGTCGGCGGGCTCCATGCCATCCGGCGGCGCATCGAGGACGCCGACCCCGCATCGCTCGAGGTCGAGGAGTACAGCCACTTCGGCATGGTCGGACGCTACACGGCGGGGGCCATGAACCTGCCCTTCTTCCCCCTGCGCAGCTACTTCGAGTCCGACCTCCCGAAGGTGAACCCGCTCATCCGGCAGGTGCGCTCGCCGTACGGTGAGGAGTACGTCTACGCGGTCCCGCCGTTGAGACCGGACGTGGCCATCGTCCACGCCCAGCGGGCCGACGCCGCCGGCGACACGCAGGTCTGGGGCCTGCTGGGCTGCCAGAAGGAGGTCGCCTTCGCCGCCGAGCGCGTCGTCGTCGTGGTCGAGGAACTGGTCGACGAGGCGATCATCCGTGCCGACCCTAACCGCACCATCATCCCCGGGCTCATCGTCGACGCCGTGGTCGTGGAGCCGTTCGGTGCCCACCCTTCGTACGTGCAGGGCTACTACGATCGCGATAACCAGTTCTATATCGAGTGGGACGCGATCAGCCGCGACGCCGCCGCCCTCGACGCCTGGCTCGACGAGTGGGTGCACGGGGTATCCGGTCGGACCGAATACCTGGAGAAGCTCGGCGACGAGCGAGTCGCCGCCCTCCGGCCGGGCCCGGCGCCGTCGGGGTCCGTGGACTACGGGGACTACCGGTGACAGACCAGCCAGGCGCCCCCTTCACGCGCGCCGAGATGATGATCGTGGCC
>JBGPMJ010000140.1:0-6602 GCA_041486935.1 Candidatus Limnocylindria bacterium
AGAAGCGCATGCTGCAGGAGGCCGTGGACGCCCTGATCGACAACGGCCGCCGCGGCCGGCCAGTCACGGGTCCCAACAACCGTCCGCTGAAATCGCTGTCCGACATGCTGAAGGGCAAGCAGGGTCGCTTCCGGCAGAACCTGCTGGGCAAGCGCGTGGACTACTCCGGCCGCTCGGTCATCGTGGTCGGCCCGGACCTCAAGCTGCTCCAGTGCGGCCTGCCCAAGAAGATGGCGCTCGAGCTCTTCAAGCCGTTCGTCATGCGCCAGCTCGTGGAGAAGGGCTTCGCCCATAACATCAAGAGCGCCAAGCGCATCGTCGAGCGCGTGCGACCCGAGGTCTGGGACGTCCTCGAGGAGGTCATCAAGGATCACCCCGTCCTCCTCAACCGCGCCCCGACCCTGCATCGCCTGGGCATCCAGGCCTTCATGCCGGTGCTCGTCGAGGGCTCGGCGATCCAGATCCACCCGCTCGTCTGCACGGCCTTCAACGCCGACTTCGACGGCGACCAGATGGCCGTCCACGTGCCTCTCTCGTCCGCCGGGCAGGAGGAGGCGCGCACGATCATGCTCTCGACGGCGAACCTGCTTTCGCCCGCCGACGGCAGCCCCGTCGTGGCGCCCACGCAGGACATGGTCCTGGGCTGCTTCTACCTGACCCGCGCCAGCCACGGCATGCTGGAGCGGCGCGAGCGCGAGCTGCGCGCCGCGGGCAGGGATCCGCACGTGCCGGGCGCCTGGGACTGGGACGCAGCGCCTCGCCCCAAGCGCGTCTTCCCCGATGAGGACGAGGCGATCCTCGCCTATCGCCTGGGCACGATCGGTCTCCACGAGCCCGTGGATGCGCAGGTGCGCACCTGGGACGCGGAGAGCGGATCGGTCGTCGAGCGGCGCGTCTTCACGACGGTCGGGCGCATCATCTTCAACGAGGTCGTACCGTCGCGGTTGCGCTTCGTGAACCGGCCCATGACCCGCACGGAGCTACGCACGCTCGTGTCCGAGTGCTACCGCCTGCTCGGCCCGGTCGAGACGGCCCATTTCGCCGACGGCGTCAAGGCCGTCGGCTTCGAGTTCGCCACCCGCGGTGGCATGACCATATCCATCTCCGACATCAAGACGCCGGAGGAGAAGGCGCCCCGGCTGCGCGAGGCCGACGCCGCCGTCGTCGACATCGACCGCCAGTTCCAGCGCGGCCTCATCACCGACGACGAGCGTTACGACAAGGTCGTCGAGATCTGGCAGAGCACCACCGCCGCCATCTCCGACGCGATGATGAGGGAGATGGACCCGGACGACACGAACCTCGAGGGTCCCGACCGAGCCGGCGCCCTGTGGATGATGACCAGCTCCGGGGCCCGCGGCAACAAGGGCAACATCGGCCAGCTGGGCGGCATGCGCGGCCTGATGGCCGACCCCTCGGGCCGCATCATCGACGTCCCCGTGCGCAGCAACTTCCGCGAGGGCATGACCGTGCTGGAGTACTTCATCTCCACGCACGGGGCGCGCAAGGGCCTCGCCGACACGGCGCTGCGCACCGCCGACTCGGGGTACCTGACGCGGCGTCTCGTGGACGTGGCGCAGGACGTCATCACCCGCGAGGAGGACTGCGGCACGGAGGAGGGGACCTGGATCACCCGCAGCGAGACCGAGGAGTTCGCGGGAACCCAGGACGACGCCTTCGCCAAGCGTCTCGTCGGCCGCATGGCCGCGGCGCCGATCAGTGACCCGTCCGTCAAGAAGGGTGTGCCGATCGCTGAACGCAACGAGGAGATCGACGAGGAGAAGGCGGCCCGCATCGCCAGTCTGCGCACGAAGGACGGCGCACCGGCCCTGGCCGAGGTGCTCGTCCGCTCACCACTCACCTGCCAGGCGCGCTACGGCGTCTGCCGCTACTGCTACGGCCGCAACCTGGCAACCGGCCACCTCGTCGGCACGGGTGAGGCGGTGGGCATCATCGCGGCACAGTCGATCGGCGAGCCGGGCACCCAGCTGACCATGCGGACCTTCCACACCGGCGGCGTGGCCGGCCTCGACATCACCGCCGGCCTGCCGCGCGTCGAGGAGCTCTTCGAGGCCCGCGTTCCCAAGGGCAAGGCCGAGATGAGCCACATCGACGGCATCGTCGAGACCATCACGACCGAGACGGGGGCGCGCAGGGTGAAGGTCACCAGCCGCGAGGCGTACGAGACGCCGCTGCCGGTGGCAAAGGGGCAGGAGCTACTCCTGGCGCCGGGCGACAGCGTCGAGATCGACCAGGTCGTCGCTCGCGCCGAGCATGCGGGCCAGGTCGACGAGCTGCGCAGCCCGACGAAGGGCATCCTGGTCAAGTCCGGCAAGGACCTCCTGGTCCGTAGCGAGGACGTGGTGGAGCGGGAGTACGCCATCCCGCATAACGCGAAGCTGAGGGTCGAGAACGGCCAGGAGGTCCGCGCGGGAGACGCCATCACCGATGGGCCGATCAACCCGCAGGAGTACCTCGAGACGCGAGGCAAGGACGCCGTCCAGCGCTACCTCGTCAAGGAGGTCCAGAAGGTCTACCGGAGCCAGGGCGTCACGATCAACGACAAGCACATCGAGATCATCGTCCGCCAGATGCTGCGCAAGGTCCGCGTCGACCAGCCGGGCGACAGCGAGCAGCTGCCGTTCGAGCTGATCGACCGCTTCGATTTCGAGGAGGTCAACGACCAGGTTCTCGCCGAGGGCGGCGAGCCGGCCACCGCGGAGGTCGTCCTGCTCGGCGTCACCAAGGCCTCCCTGAACACCAGCAGCTTCCTCGCCGCCGCCTCCTTCCAGGAGACGACGCGCGTCCTCACCGAGGCCGCCATCAACGGTGCCAAGGACCGGCTGCTGGGGCTCAAGGAGAACGTCATCATCGGCAAGCTCATCCCGGCCGGGACCGGCGCCCCGGCGGCGGTGGCCGCCCGGCGCGAGGCGGAGCGGCGGGCAGCGGCCGAGGCGCTCGCCGGGGGCGAGCTGCCGGAGGACTTCGGGGCCGAGTACAACCCGCTGCTGGAGGAGTCGCTCGAGTCCGCCACGGCCGGGGAGGAGAGCTTCAACCCGCTCCTCGCGGAAGCGCTGGTCCCGAACGCCGCAGAGGGCGATGGGGAGGCCAACCCCTTCCTCGAGCCCGACGAGGACGAGGAGGATCTGCCGGCCCTCGACGCGGAGGCCTGAGCGAGCACGACCCTTCGTTGACACCCCTTCGAGGGGCCTGATACACTTCGCTTTCGTGGCCTGATGGCCGCGCGTCGCCGCCTGCGAGACAGGCGTGACGGTGGTCAGGGGTCGATCGCGGAAGCGCCACGGCGCCCGGACGATCGGCGCCACGTCCGACGAATCGAAGAGCCTCATCTCGTCGCGCGCCCAGTTGCGCACGACACCCGCCCGTCCATCGGACCAGGAAGGAGACCGCGTCCTCCGTGCCCACGATCAGCCAGCTTGTGCGCAAGGGCCGCAGCCGCAAGATCGCCAAGGTCAAGGCGCCGGCCATGCGCAAGAACTGGAACAGCCTCCGGCAACGCCAGGAGCCGATCCCGGGCGCCCCGCAGAAGCGTGGCGTCTGCCTCCAGGTGCGCACGATGACGCCCAAGAAGCCGAACTCGGCGCTGCGCAAGATCGCGCGCGTGCGGCTGACCAACCAGATGGAGGTCACGGCCTACATCCCGGGCATCGGCCACAACCTGCAGGAGCACTCGGTCGTGCTCGTCCGCGGCGGTCGGGTGAAGGACCTCCCCTCGGTCAAGTACCACGTCATCCGCGGCGCGCTCGACGCGGCCGGCGTGCGCGACCGCAAGCAGGGTCGCTCCAAGTACGGCGCCAAGGCCGCTGCGCAGGTCGGGAAGAAGTAGCGCCATGCCGCGACGAACCCAGACCCCGCGCAAGGCGAAGTACGCGCCGACTCTCACGCGCACCACGGACCGTTTCGTGGTCAAGGTCATGAGGGACGGCAAGAAGGGCCTCGCCGAGAGCATCCTGCGCCAGGCGCTTGCACGTGCCGAGGCCTCGGCGCGGCGACCGGGTCTCGAGGTGCTCGATGCGGCACTGCGCAACGCGACGCCGATTATCGAAGTCAAGCCGCGTCGCGTCGGCGGCGCCACCTACCAGGTCCCGGTGGAGATCCGCGGGGACCGGCGCATGTCGCTGGGCGTGCGCTGGTTGGTGCAGTCGGCCCGCAAGCGTTCGGGCAAGTCGATGAGCGAGAAGCTCGCCGCCGAGCTGGTGGACGCTATGAACGGGCTGGGCGCGGCCGTCAAGCGACGCGAGGACACCCACAAGATGGCCGAGGCCAACAAGGCCTTCAGCCATTTCAAGTGGTAAGCGACCAGCAAGGGCGATAGAAGACCGTGGCACGCACCGTTTCGCTGGCCAAGACGCGGAACATCGGCATCATCGCGCATATCGACGCCGGGAAGACGACCGTCACCGAGCGCATCCTCTTCTACACCAAGAAGATCTACAAGATCGGCGAGGTGCATGAGGGCGCGGCCACGATGGACTGGATGCCGCAGGAGCAGGAGCGCGGCATCACCATCACGGCCGCGGCCACGACCGCGTTCTGGGGCGAGCATCGCATCAACATTATCGATACGCCCGGGCACGTGGACTTCACGGTCGAGGTGGAGCGCAGCCTCCGCGTGCTCGACGGCGCGGTGGTCGTCTTCGACGGCGTGGCCGGCGTCGAGCCCCAGTCGGAGACGGTCTGGCGCCAGGCGGATCGCTACGGCGTGCCGCGCTTCTGCTTCATCAACAAGCTCGACCGCACCGGCGCGGACTTTTGGCGCTGCGTCGACTCGATCCGCGAGCGCCTCGGCGCCAACGCGGTGCCGGTGCAGATCCCGATCGGGCGCGAGGACACCTTCCAGGGCGTCATCGATCTCGTCAAGATGCGGGCCGTCTACTTCCGCGACGACCTGGGCAACCAGGTCGACGTCGAGGACATCCCGGCCGAGCTGCGCGCCGAGGCCGAGAAGCACCGCGCGGCGATGATCGACGCCGTCGCCGAGATGGACGACGACCTGACGCACAAGTACCTCGAGGGCCACGACCTCAGCGTCGAGGAGATCAAGCGCGGCCTCCGCCTGGGCACGCTGCAGAACCGGATCATCCCGGTCCTGACCGGCTCGGCACTGCGCAACAAGGGCATCCAGCCCATGCTCGACGCGGTCATCGACTACCTGCCCTCGCCGCTCGACGTGCCTCCGGTCATCGGTCTGCACCCGTCCACCGGCGCGGAGATCCTGCGCACCGTCGACGACAAGGAGCCGTTCGCCGCCCTTGCCTTCAAGATCGCGGCCGACCCGTTCGTGGGCAAGCTCGCCTTCTTCCGCGTCTACTCGGGCACGCTGAAGGCCGGCTCGTACGTCTACAACCCGACGAAGGACCGCAAGGAGCGCATCGGGCGCATCCTGCAGATGCACGCCAACCACCGCGAGGAGATCGACCAGGTCTATGCGGGGGACATCGCCGCGGCCGTCGGGCTGAAGGACACCTACACCGGCGACACGCTGAGCGACCCCGACCACCCCGTCATCCTCGAGTCGATGACCTTCCCCGAGCCGGTCATCGAGGTGAAGATCGAGCCCAAGACGAAGGCCGACCAGGACAAGCTCGCGATCGCCCTCCAGCGGCTCGCCGAGGAGGACCCCACCTTCCGCGTCAAGACCGACCCGGAGACAGCCGAGACGCTGATCGCGGGCATGGGCGAACTCCACCTCGACGTGCTCGTGGACCGCATGGTTCGTGAGTTCAAGGTCGCCGCTAACATCGGCAAGCCGCAGGTCTCCTACCGCGAGACGGTCCGCCGTGCGGCGGAAGGAAACGGCCGTTTCGTCCGGCAGACCGGTGGCAAGGGACAGTACGGCCACGCCGTGATCAAGCTGGAGCCCAACGAGAAGGGCGCCGGCTACCTGTTCGTAGACAAGATCGTCGGCGGCACCATCCCGCGCGAGTACATCAAGCCGGTCGACGCCGGCATCCGCGAGGCGCTCCAGACGGGGATCTTCGCCGGGTTCCCGGTGGTGGACGTCAAGGTGACGCTCTTCGACGGCTCCTACCACGATGTCGACTCGTCCGAGATGGCCTTCAAGATCGCCGGTTCGATGGCCGTCAAGGACGCCTTCGGCAAGGCGGACCCGGCCATCCTCGAACCGATCATGAGGGTCGAGGTGCTCATGCCCGAGGAGTTCATGGGCGACGTCATCGGCGACCTGAACAGCCGCCGCGGGCATATCGAGGGCATGGAGTCCCGGGGCAGCACGCAGGTCGTTCGGGCCTTCGTGCCCCTGGCCCAGATGTTCGGCTACGTCACGGACCTGCGCAGCATGACCCAGGGCCGGGCGACCTCCTCGATGGAGTTCAGCCACTACGCGGAAGTGCCCATCACCATCGCCAGCGAGCTGGCGCAGAAGTCGAAGGTCTAGCCGCCCCGCGGCGGGAACGCACCGGGTACCGGGAGAGAGGAGAAGCGCACGCGATGGCGAAGAAGAAGTTCGAGCGCACCAAGCCCCACGTCAACGTGGGCACGATCGGCCACATCGACCACGGCAAGACGAGCCTGACCGCGGCGATCACGAAGTACCTCTCCCTGCGGGGCGCGGCGGAGTA
>JBGPMJ010000141.1:0-6545 GCA_041486935.1 Candidatus Limnocylindria bacterium
CGGGATGCCCATCGTGAAGATGCCGACGAGCAGGCGCATGATGTGCGGCGTCTGGCTCGACATCCAGATCGTGTACTCATCGGTGCCGGGGTTGTACCAGCCGATGTCGCCCCGCGTCTCCATCGCGTTGGGGATCAGCCGCTGGTTGACCAGGCGCTGGCGGACGACGGTGTCCGCAGCGGCCAGGGCGGCGTCCGTGCCCTCGCGGTCGCCGACGGTCCAGTCGAAGACGACGTTATTGGGCGCATTCTCGTGGAGCTGCGGGGCGCCCGGCTGCGTGGCCCGCTCGGCGTCGACGACGGCCGGCAGCGGCTCCCAGTCGACGGCGATGAGCTCCAGCGCGTCCTGGGCCAGCTCCGGCGTCTCGGCCACAACGGCGGCCACGCCCTCGCCCGTCCACTTGACGTCGTCGGTGGCCAAGATGCGCGGCATATTGACATTGTTCTGGAGGCCCGCCGAGCCGCCCGCCGGCCAGGCCAAGGGCAGCGGGTTATAGGGGATGTCGCTGCCGACGAAGACGGCCACCACACCGGGCATGGCCTTCGCCGCCGAGGTGTCGATGGAGCGGATGCGCGCGTGCGCGTACGGGCTGCGCAGGATGGCCATATAGGTCATGCCCGGCATCTGGATGTCGTCGAGGTAGCGGCCCTTGCCGGTGATGAAGCGTTGGTCCTCGCGCCGCTTCAGGGGGGCGCCGATGATCTCAGTGGCCATGGCGTTCGTGCCCTCCTCGCTCAGGCGGTGGTGCCGGCGCCGGCGCGCAGCATGGCGGCGGCCTCGCGGATGGCGGCGACGATGTTCTGGTAGCCGGTGCAGCGGCAGATGTTGCCCTCGATGGCGTGCCGGATCGTCGCGTCGGAGGGGTCGGTCTCGCGGGCGAGAAGGTCGGCGGCGGTCATCAAGATGCCCGGCGTGCAGAAGCCGCACTGGAGACCATGCTTCTCCCAGAAGGCCTGCTGGAGTGGGTGGAGCCCGCCGACGGGCGCCAGGCCCTCGACGGTCTGGATCGCGCTGCCATCGGCCTGGACGGCCAGCACGGTGCAGCTCTTCACCGCCTGTCCGTCGATGAGGACCGTACACGCGCCGCACTGGGACGTGTCGCAGCCGACGTGCGTGCCGGTCAGGCCGAGGTCCTCGCGCAACAGTTGCACGAGCAGGCGTCTCGGCTCCACCTCCACGGTGCGCGGGACCCCGTTGACGACGAGAGCGACCTGCTCTGCCACCGGCGACACCTCCGAGGCTGGATCGTCGCGGCCCGTAGCTGGCCGCGACCGGATGGGCGGAACGCGGGAAGAACCGGCATCGTGGCACCGCCGGCTCGCGGAATCAAGTGGTCGGTCGGCGGCCCCGCTACGGGCAGGCGATCGGCCCGCCGGCGTGGCGATGGAAGGAGGCCGTCAGGCCGATACCCGTGGTACCCCGATACTCGGCCAGGTCGTCCGAAACGAGCCGGACCTCGCCGGTCGCTTCCTTCCCCAGATCCGCCGACGTGAGCAGGTGGCCCGTGCTGTCGCGCACCAGTGCGATGTCCCAGTCGCTGCCATCGAAGGAGAGGCGCGGCACGTCGCTGCCGGCGCATGGCGGACCCAGCTGGATGGGGTACCAGACGCCGCGCTCCACGTGCTCCGGGCCGCCGCCATCGCCACCCCCGCCGCAGGCGGCGGCCAGCATGACCACCGACAGCAGGACGAGCGCGAGGGCGGATCGCCTCCGCAACAGGACCTCCTCCGTGACGCTGGATGACCGCCCCTGCCGACGGGCCCGCTGGCGCGAGAGCGTGGCCGTTCCTCGTCCGCCCGTCAATCCGGACGTCGCGCCACGTTGCCCATGTCAGCCGGTCATGCGAGCGGCCGAACCCACGCTCATCTACCGTTCGATGAGGCCTCATCGCGAGGCAGTCGAGCGTGGGATCGAGGCCTCGGATGCCCGGGGGGCATGCGCACGGAACCCGTCGGGAGAGCGTGACAGCCGGGCGTACAATCGGGAGTCCGCGACCCGGCGTCGTCCGGTGCCCGCCGATCGGCCAGGCCGCCCGTAGGTGGAAGGGAGCGCGTATGAACGCGTTCATCATCAGCGGACAAGACCGTCCCGGCGAGCTGGCCCGCGTGGCCGAGGCCGTCGCCGAGCGCGGCGTCAACATCACCAACATCACGTGCGTGACGTGGGGCGGCCAGGGGGCCATCGCGCTGCTCACCAACGACGAGTCGGCGACCCGCTCGCTCCTCTCGGCGAAGGGATTCCCCTACCGCGAGGTCGAGCTGGTCGCGTGCAGCCTCGAGGACCGGCCGGGCACGCTCGCGGAGGCGATGCGCAAGCTGGCCGACGCCGGCGTCAACATCGAGGCCTGCCTGCCCACGGGTATGTCCGGCAACAAGGTGAGCATCGCCCTCGCGACGAGCGATCCGGCGAAGGCGCGCGAAACCCTCGGCACCGGGGCCATGGCCCACGCCTGAGGACGGCGCCCCCGCCCACGAACGATGGCCGGCGGGCCCTCAGCTCGCCGGCCGCTCCATGTCCGGCGCCACGTCCTCGACGAGGCGCTCGACGACCAGCCGCGTCAGCCGCCAGGCCACGTCCGCCTCGCGCGGCAGCCGGATGCGGACCTGGTTGGAGGCGAAGGTCACGCCGCCGGCCAGGACGCGGATGGGGTCACCCACCCCGCGTGGCGCCAGCGCCCGAGCAGTCGCGGCGCGCGACCAGTCGGGCCCGAAGCGCAGCACGAGCTGGCCGTCCTCGCGGGCGATCGAGCCGAGGCCCGCGCGATCGGCGGCCAGCCGCAGCCGCGCCACCTCGAGGAGCCGCTCCACCGGCTGCGGCGGCGGTCCGTAGCGGTCGGCCAGGTCGGCGGCCACGGCGGCCACGGCGGCCTCCGTCACCGCCCGGGCGAGGCGCCGGTAGAACTCGAGCTTCTGGGGCTCCTCGGCCACGTAGTCGTCGGGCAGGTAGGCGTCCACGGGCAGGTCGATGACCGCGGTGGGCCGTGGCAGGTCCGGCGCGCGCTGCTCCAGCACCGCCTTCTGCTCCTCGACCGCGTCGGCCAGGAGGCGCGTGAAGAGCTCGAAGCCGACGGCGGCGATGTTGCCGTGCTGCTCGGCGCCGAGGAGGTTCCCGGCCCCCCGGATCTCGAGGTCCGCCAGCGCGATCTGGAAGCCGGCGCCCAGCTCGGAGGCGTTGAAGATCGCCTGCAGGCGTTTCCGGGCGACGTCGCTGAGCTGGCCACGCCGGCGATAGAGCAGGTAGGCATAGGCGCGACGCGAGCTGCGCCCCGCTCGCCCACGGAGCTGGTAGAGCTGGGCCAGGCCCAGGGCGTCGGCACGGTCGATGACGATGGTGTTGGCGTTGGGGATGTCGAGGCCCGACTCGATGATCGTGGTGCACACGAGGACGTCATGCTCGCCGGCGGCGAAGGCGAGCATGACTCGCTCCAGTGCGCCCTCGGGCATCTGGCCGTGCCCGACGACGATGTGTGCGTCGGGCAGTAACCGGCGCAGCTGCTCGGCCTGCGCCTCGATCGTCTCCACGCGGTTGTGGACGTAGAAGACCTGGCCGCCACGATCGATCTCGCGCAGGATGGCGTCGCGCACGAGGCCGGCCGAAGCCTCGGCGACGCGCGTCTGGATCGGCAGGCGGTCCTCCGGCGGCGTCTCGATGACGCTCATGTCGCGTGCGCCGACGAGGGCCATGTTCAGCGTGCGCGGGATCGGCGTGGCCGAGAGCGTCAGCACGTCGACCTCGGTCTTGAGCTGCTTGAGCCGCTCCTTGTGGGCGACCCCGAAGCGCTGCTCCTCGTCGACCACGAGCAGGCCGAGGTCGCGGAAGCGGATGTCCCGGGAGAGCAGGCGGTGGGTGCCGATCACGAGGTCCACGGACCCCTCCGCGAGTCCGGCCAGGGTGGCAACCTGTTCGGCCGGGGGCACGAAGCGGCTGAGCATGCGCACCACGATCGGATAGGCCGCGAAGCGCGCCCGGAAGGTCTCGAGGTGCTGGACGGCGAGGATGGTCGTGGGCACCAGCACGGCCACCTGGGCGCCGTCCTGGACGGCCTTGAACGCCGCTCGCAGGGCCACCTCCGTCTTGCCGTAGCCGACGTCGCCGACCACGAGCCGGTCCATCGGCCGGTCACGCTCCATGTCCGCCTTGACCTCGGTCACCGAGCGCAGCTGGTCGGGGGTCTCCTCGTAGGGGAAGGCTGCCTCCAGCTCCGCCTGCCACGGTGTGTCCGACCCGAAGGCCCGGCCGCGCACGGCCGAGCGGGCCGCATAGAGCGCGATGAGGTCGCGCGCGAGGTCGGTGACGGCGCGCCGGACGCGAGTCTTGGTACGCGTCCACTCCCCGCCGCCGAGACGCGACAGCGGCGCCTGGTCGGCGCCGGCGTAGCGGCTGACGCGGTCGATCTGCTCGACCGGCACCCAGATGCGGTCGGTGCCCGCGAAGCGAAGCTCGAGGAAGTCGCGCTCCTCGTCGCCGGGGCCGCCGGCCGGCCGGCGCACCAGGCCAGCGTAGCGAGCCACGCCGTGGTCGATGTGGACGACCGCGTCGCCCGGCTGGAGCCGCTCCAGGATGTCACGCGGCACGACCCGCCGCAGCGCCCGCGGCCGCCGAACGCGGACGGTCCCGAACAGCTCTTTATCGGTCACCAGGACGAGCCCCTCCGGGCCGCCGGCGAAGCCCCCGTTGAGGCTGCGCTGGACGAGGGCCACGGCACCCGCCGGTGGCGGCTCGGCGAGTCGCGCGACCGCGGCGGCGACGACGTCCTGCTCCGCCAAGAGCTCCTCGAGCCGCGCCGACTGGTCGGAGGTCACGACCACCCGGTGGCCCTCGCCCTGCCAGCGCCTGACCGTGGCGCCGATGGATGTGAAGGCGGCCGGCGGCATGGCCGGCTCGCGCCACCCGAAGGGGTTGCCGCCCGGCGGCGCGCCCTCGGCGTCGGTCTCCCAGGTCAGCTCCAGGGTCCGCGCCGCGTGGAGCGCGGCCTTCCAGGTGCGCGGGGCCACGTACGCGTCCGGCCAGCCGCGCGGCAGCTCGCCGGCCACCTCGAGGTCCCCGGCGCGCTCGTCCGCCTGTGCCCGCAACCCGGCGAAGGCCGCCGCCACGTCGGCCGGCTCGTCGATGACGATGATGGCCTCGCCGAGGTGGTCGAGCCCGGTGGCGGGGGCCAGCACGCCGCTCCACACCTCCGCGCCATCGCCGGTCTCGCCGGTCTCGGCGATCCGCTCCAGGTCGGCCGCGATGCGCTCCGGCAGGCGGGTCGCGATCCGCCCCAGGCGCTCCCCGATGACCGCTCGTCGTGCCGCTGGATCGGGCGGCAGGAGGAACTCGGACGCGGGCAGGATGGCGGCCTCGGCGACCGGCCCCACGCCGCGCTGGTCGGCGGGGTCGAAGGCGCGCAGCGACTCGACCTCGTCGCCGAACCACTCGATGCGCACGGGCAGCGGCTGGCCCGGCGGGAAGCAATCGACGATGCCGCCGCGTCGCGCGAACTCACCGCGGCCGGCGACCTCGGGCACCACCTCGTAGCCCGACTCGACGAGGCGTCGGACCAGCCGCTCCTGGGCCACGCGCGTGCCGGGCCGCAGGACGAGCGGATCGTCGGGCAGGGCGTCGGGCGGCAGCGTGCGCTGGACGAGCGCCTGCACGCCGGCCACGAGGATGCGCGGCCGGCCGCTCCGCCACGCGGCGAGGGTGGCGACACGCGCCGCCGTCTCGTCGCGCACCAGCTCGGAGCGCTCGTAGGCCAGGGCCGTGCGAGCCTCCAGGGTCACCACCGCGGCAGGATCCCCGGCCCAGGCGGTCAACTCCTCGGCCACCCGGTCGGCGATCTCCGCGTCGCGGGCGATCCACGCCAGCCATTCCCCCGAGGCGATCGCCAGGGCCGCGGCCAGGAACGACTTGGCGCCGTGGGGCATCGCCGCATAGGACACGTGGCGCAGGTCGCGGCCCACGCCGGCTGCCCGGCGCATCGTGTAGCGCTCGACGAGCGCACGCAGCTCGGCGGTCGCAGCGAGAAGGGGCGGCAGGGCCGAGAGATCGGCCGGCAGGTGGCGATGCCCGACAGCCTCGCTGGGACGTCCCTCGCTGCCGCGGCCGACCCCGGCCAGGTGGCGATCGCGCCCGCGCCGGCCCCGCAGCCGCGGCATGGCGTCGCTCATCGGCCCGGTCGTCCCTCGTCCCCGGGGCGGCCACGGCTCTCCTCGGCCCCGCGGACCTTCCGCCAACCCGTGCGCGTGCGGCGGATGCCGTCGGGCCCCACGACTCCTTCGGCCGGCCCGACGCCGGCGTCCGGCCCATCGCCGGCCTCGGCGGTCGGAGTCCCCTTGGTGTGCACCTCCGGGCCCTCGAGGCGCCAGGGGTTCCAGCGGCTGGCGGCCTTCGGTGTCCCCTCGCGGGCCCAGTCGATGACCGCATCGGCCGCAGCGTCGAGGATCGCGTGGAGGTCGCGCCGTTCCGCGGCGCTGAAGGTGGCCAGCACGTGGTCGATGGCGTCTGCCGTCGGCTCGCCGATGCCCACGCGCAGGCGGGCGAACTTCTGGTCGCCCAGCTCCCCG
>JBGPMJ010000142.1:0-6503 GCA_041486935.1 Candidatus Limnocylindria bacterium
GCGGCGATGAGGCCGCCGAGGGCCAGGTACGGGTTGCAGCTCGGGTCGCACGCCTTCAGCTCGATGTTCGTCGATTCGCTCTCCCGGCCGCGGAATGGCGAGGCGATGCGCACCGAGCATTCCCGGTTGTCGAGCCCCCAGGAGACCGTCGAGCCCGCCCAGGCCCGCGGCTGGAGGCGTTCGTAGGAGTTGAAGCTCGGACAGGTGAGCGCGACGAGAGCGGGGAGGTGATCGAGGACACCCGCGACGAATCGGCGGCCGGTCTCGGACAGCAGACCGTCGCCGGCGGCGGGGTCGTACAGGAGGTTCTCGCTCGCATCCGTCGTCCAGAGGCTGAAGTGGATGTGTGCGCCAGAGCCGATGCCGTCAGCGAACGGCTTGGCCGCAAACGAGGCCACGAGGTCGTGCTGGACCTCGGCCACGCCCCTGACGGTGTCGCGGAACTTCAGCTGGTTGTCCGCCGCACGAAGGGCGTCGGCGTACCGGATGGCGATCTCCTGCTGGCCGGGCCCGTACTCGTTGATCGCCTGCTCGACCTCCATGCCCTGGACTTCGAGGGCGGAAACGATGTCGTCCATCACGTACGCGACCCGGTCCATCCCGGCGGAGGAGTAGACCGGGCCGTTCCCGAAGGGACGCACGACGCCATCGACCTCTTCGGCCAGGTAGAACTCGTTCTCGAAGGAGGCCATGACCCGGAGCCCCGCGTCGGCCGCGCTGGCGACCACGCGCTTGAGGAAGCTGCGTGGACAGCAGCCCCACTCGATCCCGTTATGATCCAGCTGATCGCACAGCAAGCCCGCGGTGCGGGGGACCCACGGGAGGCGGCTGTAGGTCTCGGGGTCGGGCACGATGCGGATCTCGCCGACGGGCGCCATGCCCTCGATCGACACCAGCTGCTCGAGCATGTTGATGGCGTTCTGGGCCCGCGTCAGCCCGACGCCCTCGAGCATCCGGCCGGCCAGCCGGTCGACGTGCACGTTCTTTCCCCGGATGATCCCCGACGGGTCGCAGTACAGGAACCGAACGAGCCGGACCCCATCTTGCTTCGCCCGAGCGACGACATCGTCGACCGTCGCGCCCATGTCAACCTCTCACCTGCGTCGGGGGCGCCATCGGCGCCTGGTTCCCGCCCCGCGTCTCGGTCCATCACTCTACGGCCCAGACGCGCCGCCCGCGGGGCGTCCGGGTGCGGACACCACGGTAGACTTCGCGGACCTCGACGGCGAAGGGCGGAAGGAAGGCTCGACGTGGATGCTGGCAGAGAGTGGCGACCCATCGCGCGACTGCGTTGGATCCAGATGGACTGCCTCGATCCGGAAGCCCTGGCGCCGTTCTGGGCGCAGGTGCTGGGAACCGAGATCGATGCCCAGCTGGGCGAGCCGCCGCAGTTCATCAACCTCGCCCCGGCGGAGACGGGCGCGCCACGCGTCTGCATGCAGCGCGTACCGGAGATCAAGATCGGCAAGAACCGCGTCCACCTGGACCTGCTGGTCGATGACGTCGATGTGGCTTCGACCAGGATCGAGACCCTGGGCGGCCGACGGCGCGACGAGCAGGACTTCCATGAGCACGGCTACTCGTGGCGTAGGATGGCCGACCCGGAGGGGAACGAGTTCTGCCTGATCTACGACGTCTGACCGCCAGATCAGGCGTCAGGACGGGGGATAAGCCCGGGATATGCGGCCGAGGCTACTGTCCCCATAGGCCGTTCGTGCTGAGGAAGGTGGTCGGGGCGACTGGATTCGAACCAGCGACCTCTTGAACCCCATTCAAGTGCGCTACCAGGCTGCGCTACGCCCCGACGCGGCCCAGTCTAGCAAAGGCACGGGGCGGGGCCTGCGACTCCGCCCCGCGGATCCGTGCGACCCCGCTCCAGGCGCGCTCAGCCCGTGGCACGACGGGCGTAGCGGCGGTGCTCTGCGAGGAGGCGATCCTCGGCCACGACCATGGCCGTCTCGAGGTCGTCGTCGGGGCCGGGGCTGGCCCAGCCGAGCGAGAGGTTGAGGGCGATGGCGCCGGCCTCGAGCCACAGGTCGCAGGCCTGGCGGACGCGCTCGATGTAGTTGATGGCGCGGACCTCGTCGGTCTCGGGAAGCAGGATGTGGAAGCGGGCGTGGCCGACGCGCGCCACGCGGTCGGGGGTCCGCCCATAGCGCGTGAGCGCCTCGGCGATGGCCGGCACGAGCTTGTCGGCGGCCTCGCGTCCGACGAGGTCGGCGAGAGCATCGAGGCCGTACAGCTCGGCGATGACGAGCGAGACCGGGCGGCCGTACCGGCGCTTGCGGGCGTTCTCCTCGCGCAGCAGCCGATCCCAGGCCAGGCGGTTGTCCAGCCCGGTCAGCGGGTCGGTCAGGATGCTCACGATGCCGCCCTCGTAGGCGGGCTCGGGCCCCGGTCGCATCGGTACGACCTCCTCGGTTTCGAGCTCGGGCTCTCCGACGCCCACGGCGGTCTCGCGCCCAGGCCTGGACGCGACCATAGGGCCGGCGATCGCCGCGGGCGCGCGTCCCCGGCGTACGAGGGCCACGACGAGGCCGCCGGTGATCACCAGGTTGGCGACGATGGCGACGATGAGGATGGCGACGATGACGTCGACCGACAATTCCGTGACTCCGATGAACGATGACGGACGGCGAGTCTAGGTGCGTTGGCGCGCCCTGACGAGTGTCCCACGACCCCCCGGACCAATTTCCGGTGCCGGCGCACAACGCCCGGGGCGGTCCGGTGCGGTCGGGTGCGGACCCCGCCGATGATGCCACATCGGGCGCCCTGTCCCGCCCGCCGGGTCAGGGGCGAGCGAACCGCTCCAGGACCCACTCCTCGAGCCCGGCCAGCTCGTCCTTCGACTCGCGCGAGAGCAGGTCGATGAGGCAGCGCTGGACGCTCTTGCCCTCGAAGAGCGCGTTGTGGACCTCCCGCGCGATGGGCATCTCCACGCCATGGCGGGCGGCCAGGGCGAGCGCGGCGTCGACGGTGTAGGCGCCCTCCGCGACGCCCGGCAGCGTGCCCTCGATCTCGGCCCAGCGGCGCCCCCGAGCCAGCTCCTCGCCCAGGCGATGGTTGCGCGAGAGGCTGGAGGCGCAGGTGGCGATGACGTCGCCGAGGCCGGCCAGCCCGGCGAAGGTCAGCGGGTTGGCCCCAGCGGCGATGCCCAGGCGCGTCATCTCGGCCAGGCCGCGCGTGATCAGCCCGGCCTTGCCGTTGTCGCCGAAGCCGAGTCGATCCGCCGCGCCGGCCGCGATGGCCACGATGTTCTTCAGGGCGCCGCACAGCTCGACGCCGACGACGTCGCGGTTCGTGTACAGCCGGAACGAGCGCGAGGCGATGCTTTCGAGGGCGCGCTGGGCGATCGCCTCGTCGTCGGCCGCCACGACCGAGCTGGCCGGCAGGCCGCGGGCGATCTCGAGCGCAAGGTTGGGGCCGGACATGGCCGCGATACGGCCGCTCGCGGCGGGAACCTCCTCGGCCAGCACCTGGCTCATGCGCAGGAGCGAGCCGCGCTCGAGCCCCTTGGTGACCGAGAGCAGGACGGCGCCGGGGTGGACGTAAGCGCCGATGCGCGCCGCCTCCGAGCGCAGGCCGGCCGAGGGCACGGCCACGATGACCAGCTCCGAGGCCGCGGTCAGCGCCGCGGGGTCGGCCCCGATCTCGATCTCGACCGGCAGACGGAAGCCCGGCAGGTGGCGCTGGTTCTCTCGCGTCTCGACCATCGCCCGGGCCGCCTCCTCGTCCCGCGCGAGGAGCGTGACGGGGCCCTTCCTGGCCAGATGCAGCGCGAGCGTGGTCCCCCAGGCGCCGGCACCGACGACCGCTCGCGCGGGCAGGCTCACCTCGCTTGCTTGGTCGTGCGGCCGGCCGCCCTGCGCGGGGGCCCGCCCTTCGTCGTGCGTTGGGTCGCCGTCCGCTTCTTCGGCCGCTTCTCCAGCTCGACGCGGCTGCGGTCGCGGAAGACGAAGCGGACGGGCGTGCCGTCGAAGCCGAACGCCTCGCGCACCTGGTTCTCGAGGTAGCGCCGGTAGCTGAAGTGGACGCTCGCCGCGTCGCTGGTGAAGACGACGAACGTCGGCGGCGCCACGGCCGCCTGGGTGGCGTAGAAGATCTTCGGCCGTCGCCCCTTCACCGGCGGCGGCGTCTGGCGGAAGGTGGCCTCGCCGATGACCCGGTTCAGCTCACCGGTGGTGATCCGCCGACGCCGCTCGCCGGCGATCTCGAACGCCGCCTCGAGCACGCGCCCCACGCGCTGGCCGGTCTTGGCGCTGATGGAAACGACCGGTGCGAAGTCGAGGAACGGGCACTGGGCGCGGATGCGGCTGGCGAACTCGTCGAAGGTGCGCTCGGTCTTCTCGACGAGGTCCCACTTGTTGACCGCCACGACGAGGCCCTTGCCCTCCTCGACGACGTAGCCGGCGACGTGCGCGTCCTGCGCGGTCAGCCCGTCCACGGCGTCGATGATGAGCACGGCCACGTCGGCGCGGCTGATCGCCTTCAGCGCGCGGAGGGCGGAGAAGCGTTCCGCGGCGGCGCCGCCGGCGACCTTGCCGCGGCGGCGAACGCCGGCCGTGTCGATGAGGCGCAGGGCCCGCCCGTTCCAATCGAGCGCCGTGTCGATGGCGTCCCGCGTCGTGCCCGGGATCTCGCTGACGATGGCCCGCTCCTCGCCCAGCAGGGCGTTGAGCAGCGAGCTCTTGCCGACGTTCGGCCGGCCCACGATGGCGATGCGCACCGGTTGCGCGTTCGCCGCCTGATCGGCCGCGACCTGGGCGTCCCAGGCGGCCGTGCGCTCGTCGTCCGCCGGCCCGGCCCCGGGCTCACGCTCCCACGCCAGCGCCTCCTCGCCGAAGGCCTCGAGGTCGGCCTCCAGCTCGGCCTCCCGGCGCTTGCGCTCGACCTCGGCCTCCGACTCGACGGGCAGCGCCCAGACGAGCGCGTCGAGCAGGTCGCCCGTGCCGCGGCCGTGAGCGGCGCTGATGGCGTACGTCTCGTCCCAGCCGAGGCGGTGGAACTCGGCGCCCTCGAGTTCGCGCTTCGCGTTGTCGGCCTTGTTGACCACGAGGATCACCGGCGTCGCCGACGTGCGCAGCAGCTCGTTGGCCTCGAGGTCGCCCGGCGTCAGGCCGACCTCGGCGTCGACCACGAAGAGGATCACGTCCGCCTCGGCGATGGCCTGGCGGGCCTGCTCCTGGACCTTCTCCTCGATGGGGTCGCCGGGGCGCCGCTCCAGGCCCCCGGTATCCACGACGATGAAGCGCCGGCCGTTCCACTCGGCCGCGCCGTAGAGGCGGTCGCGCGTGGTGCGGGCGCGATCCTCGACGATGGCCGTGCGCTCGCCGACGATGCGGTTGAAGAGCGTGCTCTTGCCGACGTTGGCGCGGCCCACGATGGCCACCACGGGCAGGCCCTCGAGGGGAGTCGAAACGTCGAGGGCACCGGCGGTAGAGCGCCTGCCCTGGCGGGGCGACACGCTCAGACGGCGCCGGCGCCCGAGCCGGCGACGACGGTTTCGTGGCGCCCGGCGCGACCGATCGACGTGCTGCGGTAGGCCGGCTCGGCGACGGAGGCGAGCGCCTCGTGGGCGAGCTCACGGGCATGGATGCGGCGTGCCTGTGTGCCGGCCAGCTCGTAGATCCGGGCGGCGACGGTCTCGAGGTCCTCGATCGGGGTCGACGTGCCGCCGGTTACGCCCACCACCCGGGCGTCGCCGAAGAGCGCCGCGTCGATCAGGTCGCGGACCGCCTCGATCTGCACGACCGACCGGCCGGCGATGCGGCAGAGCCGCGTCAGCTCGGCGGTGTTGGCGCTGCTGCGTCCGCCCACGACGATCATCATGTCCACCTGCTCGGCCAGCTCCATGGTGTCCTGCTGGCGGCGGATGGTGACCGGGCAGACCGTGTTGACGATCTTCAACTCGTGACAGCGCGAGACGAGGAAGGCCGCCAGCTTCTCGAACTTCCACGGCGGCTGCGTGCTCTGGCTGATGAGCGCCATGCGCTTGCGGCGCGGGATGCGCTCCCACTCCGGCTCCTCGTCCACGACGATGGCGTCCGGGGCGCGCCCGAGGAGGCCGATCGTCTCGGGGTGCTTGGGGGTGCCGAGGAGGACGATGGTGTAGCCCTCCTCGACGAGCCTGACGATCTCGCGATGCTCCTGCAGCACCCAGGTGCAGGTGCCGTCGATGACCTCCAGGCCGCGCTCCTCGGCGCGGGCGATGACCTCCGGCGTGACGCCGTGGGCGCGGATGACGACGGCTGCGCCCCCGTCCACCTCGTCGAGCGTGCCCACGGTGCGGATGCCCTGCGCCTGGAGGTCGGCGATGACGCCCTCGTTGTGGACGACCTGGCCGAGCGTGTGCGTGCGCTTGCCCTCGGCGGCCGCGACCTTGGCGTAGTCGATCGCCTCGCGCACGCCGTAGCAGAACCCCGTACGGCGGGCGATGACGACCTCTTCGACGCTTCCCATCTCACCGGGGAGTATCGCACGGGGTCCAGTTCGGAGCCCTCAGA
>JBGPMJ010000143.1:0-6490 GCA_041486935.1 Candidatus Limnocylindria bacterium
CCCAGTCGATCGTGATCGTCGGGCTCGTCCACCTGCCGAAGGGCTTCTGGAACCGCAACGGCGGCATCGAGTTCCCGCTCAGCCTCGCGGCGGGGGTCGTGGCCCTCGCCGGCACGGGATCAGGGTCGGCGTCGCTCGATGCGGCCCAGGGGCTGTCCTACTCGGCGGAAGTTCGCGGCCTGCTCATCGCGGTCGGGGTCCTCGGTGCCCTCGTCGCGCTCGCGATCTCGCGCATCCGGCCAGTGGACCGTCCGACGGCGGGGCCACGCTAGAGCGGCTCAGGCCGGCGGTCGCGAGGACGAGGCGACGGTTGCTGTGGACGGAGCCGCAGGCGCGCGGCGCTCCTGCCGCGCGGAGCGCGTTTCCTCCCTACCCGGCAACTCCGACCGGCTGCCCGGGAGCCTGTGCGAAGCCGAGCTGGGCGAGCATCCCGAGCTGGTCGACGACCCCCCAGTGCTCGACCGTTTTGCCGTTCTCGAAGCGGGTGATGTGGATCTCCGACCACGTCGCCGACTTGCCAGACGCGGGCATACGCATGAAGTCGCCCTTCATGGTTCCATGGGCGGTCGTCCGCTGGACGACTCGGTCGCCTTCGGCGATCGAATCCTCGAGCGTGTAGTGGAGATCCGGGAACGCGGCTCGGAACATCGTGATCCAGGCCTTGAAGCCCTCGATGGTGGGCGGCACGCCGGGAGGGGCCTGGTGATCGACGAAGTTCGCGCCGGAGAGCTCGTCGATGACCGAGACGTTGCCCCGATTGATGACCTCCTCGAGAAACCGAGTGGCGCTGGCCTTGTTCTCCTGGGTGCCCATGGCACGCCTCCGCGGGATACGGATCAGACGTCGATAGGTGTACTCGCAACGGCCCGGCCAGACAATAGGGTTATCCACAGCTCCATCGCGGAGACGACATTCGGCCACTGACCTCTCTTCGCCGACCCTGGCGGCCTCGACGGACCATCTCCGAAACGGGCGAACGGCGGAGTGCGCCGATGGCTGGAGCGAGCGGCACGATCGGCACCAAAGACCGCAAGCTCGGCGGCGGATGGGTCGGCCGCCGATGCGGCGGCAGACCTCATCGACCTTAGTAGGGATAGAGCGTGAAAGTCGAAACCGTCTTTCCCGTGGCATCCCGAAGGTAGGCGCGCTCCGGGAACGCATTGCCCCAGACCTCGCCGGACGTGCGGCCCCAGTAGAGGTGCGTCGTGGTTCGAGTGCCCCGGCCACTGAACAGGGTCACCGTCACGCCCGGTCTGATCGAGAAGCCCGTCGGGAAGCGATAGACGTGGGCGGCCTTGTAGTCCAGGATCCGCCAGCCCGTGAGCGACTTCGTGGTCGTGCAGACGTTCCTGATCTTCACCGACTCGGCGTTCAGTGCCGGCGGATGGTTGTCATTGCCCGGCGGGTTCCACGTCCCACCGACGATCCGGAGACAGACCGGTGCGGGAATGGGGACGGCGGTGGCCCGTGCCACGTGCCACGTACCGCCGAACGCGACGATCCCCTCCCCGTTCGTGTCGCCGGAAGCCGCATCTCCACTGTAGAAGTAGAGCGCGCGCGCGTTGTGGCTGACCTGGGTCGAACCATCGGACCGGGCGAACGTCCCCGCGGTCCCATTGACCCCGCTGCCAGCCGTCACCGTCCCACCCTGTGCGACCGTGAGCGGTGGCCAGAACGCGACGCACTGGCCGATGCACGTACTGCCGTTCGCCGGATCGGCCGACAACGTGTACAACGTCAGCCCGTTCGGGTCAACGAGGTATGTGCCTAGCGTCGCGCTCGTCCGGGTCCCGATCTGGATGCTCACTGGAGCAGCCGCGATGGTGGCCGTCGGGGTCGGGGTCGGATCGACGGGTGGCGGATAGATGGGTGGCGGATAGTCCACCGCGAGCGTCTCGACCGGTGCCGCAGCGCCGGCTATCCAAGCCACGACCACGAGCGCGGACGCGAGGAGCACGGCGAGCGACTGCAGTCGCTTCGGAAGGTCGTTCATCGATTCGTCCTCCGGGGTGTCATCGTCGGATACGTCGACATCCCACGTCCGGTTTCGTCTTCAGGTCACGCGACGGACGGCCCCGGATGCCTGCGCCGCGCCAACCGATGGCGCCACGGGGCGGCGCCGCGGCGCAAGACGGACGGTGATACGGGTCGCGATCGCCAGGTTCGGTCGGGAGGAGCGCGGCCGCTCACGATGACCCGATGGTGCTCAACCGCAGGAACCGACTTGTAGTGGGGAGTCGGACTGCCGACCGCCTATGCTTCGGAGGGTGTCGCGCTTCTGGAGCCCCACGCTCCGCCTCTTCTACTGGGTCATCACACGCCTCCAGCCGCTCGTTCGCCCGTGGGTGGAGCGGGTCGGGCTCGGCAACGTTGTTGAGCTCATCGTGGCCGGGCGCCGCACTGGCCGGCGACGCGTCGTCCTGCTCGGCCTCTTGCGCGTCGATCAGGTGTGGTATCTCGGCCACCCGAACGGGCCGGTCAACTGGACGCGGAACCTAGACGCCGCCGGTAGCGCAACCCTGGTGCTCACACACCAGCCGCCCATCGACATCCGGCCCGCGCTCCTGCCGGTTGGCGAGGAGCGACGCCGAGTCATCGCCGCGACGTGGCACCAACACGTCTTCCCGGGCAATGTCACTTACTGGTTTGCCCGGCGGCACATCTTCGCCGTCGGCCGCTACTACCGGATCGAGCCGCTACGGCCGCCCGCCTGACCGTTTGAGAGGCGCGCGTGGCCGCGCTCGCGGCCGATCTCGTCGAGCCAGCGCGGGCGCAGACGTTCGAACAGCTGGGCGACGGTCGGCGGCTCAACCGGAGCACGAGGCCGGGGCGGATAATCGGCCGGTGGCGCGAGAGATGGACACACCGGCCACCATGTCGGCCGCTCCGGCCGATCCGTTCGAGGCGTTCGTCGCGGCCGCACTCGAGGCGCTCCCCGCGGTTTTCCGCCAGCAGCTCGACTCCGTCGCGGTCGTCATCGAGGACGAGCCGACCAGCACGCAACTCGCCGAATCGGGAGCGTCGGGGTTGTTCGGGCTCTACTCCGGAGTCCCACGCACGGGATACCGGGCGAGCGAAGCCGTCGTCGCGAACAAGATCACGATCTTCCGCGGCCCTCATCTGCGGGTCTTCCGGACCTCGGCGACGCTCGCGCAAGGCGTCGCCGAGACGGTCCGCCACGAGGTAGCCCACCACTTCGGAATCTCGGATCCCCGCCTTGCCGAGTTGGCTCGCGAGCGGGGAGGTTGAACCCGGGAGTCGGATGGATCCGATGCGCCCCGCTCGCCTGGCCGCCGCTGGACTGATCGCCGCCCTCGCGCTGCCAGGTGGCACTGCCGCCGCAGCCCCGACCATCTCTCTGGCCGCCGTCGGACCCCGGGCGTTCAGCCCGAACGGCGACGGAGTCCATGACACGCTGGTCGTTCGGGCCACGCTGACCGTCATGTCCCACCTCACGATCACGGTCCAGTCGTACGAGGGCGCGACCGTTGCGACCCTCCTTGACCGCGACGAGCCAACCGGTCAGGTGACCATCACCTGGGATGGCGCCGGCGTGCCCGACGGTCCCTACGACATCGTGGCAACCGCGGCGATGGGGAGTACTCAGCTCCATGTCGCTCGCTGGTCGACGTTGCCACAGGTTCCCGCGGCGGCCAAGATCGTCGTCGTCCTCGATCCGGGGCACGGCGGGACGGACAACGGTGGCGGATCGCGCCAGCTGCCCGACGGAACCTGGCTCTACGAGAAGGACGTCACGCTCGACACCGCGAAGAAGACCGCGGTCATGCTGTCTGCCGCAGGATTCACCGTCCGCCTGACCCGCACCGGCGATGCGTCGGTAAGCCTCGCCGCGCGGGTGCGCCTGGCCGACGCCGATCGCGGCGACGCCTTCGTCTCGTTCCATGCCAACAGCCTGGCTCCCGGCGAGGGGCGGACCGAAGCGTTCTATTGCGAGACGGCCTGCTTCGGCGCAACGTCGTCGCGATCGTTGGCGCAGGCCCTCCTGAATGCCCATCGGGTGCGGCTGCAGCCGTTCGAGAGTGCCGCCTGGCAGATGACCCCCTCACCAACCGTGGGCTGGTCGGCCAGGGACGACTTCGTCCGCTGGAACGAGGACGGCTGCTTCGATCCGATCGTCTGCCATTTCGCGGTCCTTGGACCATACGATCCGACGCGCCGTCCGGCGGCGCTCGTGATGCCCGGCGCCCTCGTCGAGTCGCTCTCGGGCAGTCATCCGAGCGAGCTGGCGATGCTTGCCGATCCCGCCATGCGCACCGTGCTCGCGACGGCCTTCGCGGATGGGATCGCCAGTTACTTCGCCTCGCGGGCGAAGGGCGTTCGCCTCGAGCTGGCCTCGGCGTTGCCTCGATTCAGCCTGGGCCGTTCGTCGACGATCAAGATCCGGGTCACCAACACCGGCACGACGGCGATCCCGGCAGGCAGCCGGATCGTCGTCGGCGACCGGAGCCGGGTCACGGGCTATGACGCCTCCAGGGCGACCGGCTCGACGATCGGGACGGCCCTCCTCGGCGAGGAGCTGCCATCGGGCAGCGCCGCCGTCCTCTCGGTCAGGGTCACGCCACGGGTTCGATCGTCACGCACCTGGAAGCTCGACGTGGTCGTCGACGGCGCTCGACTGTCAGCCGACCGGATCTCGACCCTCCAGTTCGCGACGTATGTCCACTGACGCGTGCAGGTGATCGAAGGTTAGCCTGGATCCCGATCGCGTTGAACGTTCCGCGGCCCCAGATCGTCAGGTATGGCGTGATCGGCTCGAAGGCGGTGCGTATCGTGGACGCCATGGACCTGCCCGGCGGGGCGGACGACGTCCGCGCCCGGACGTTCGAGGCGCTCGTCGACCGGCGGGCCCTGGACCGCGCGTACCGGATCGCCCGGCTCGTCCTGGGCGACCCGATCGAGGCCGAGGACGCGACCCACGACGCCGCCCTGGCCGCCTGGCGACGCTTCGCGGAGCTGCGCGAGCCGGCCCGGTTCGAGGCCTGGTTCGGGCGGATCCTCGTCAACGCCTGCCGTGATCGGCTCCGCGCCCGACGCCGACTGCCGATCAGCGTCGAGGCGAACGGGGTCGGCCCGCTGCGCGACGCCCGATCGGCCGACCTGGCCGACGCCGTCGTCCGCCAGGAGCTCCTCCGGAACGCGATCCGCTCGCTGAGTCCGGAGCATCGCGAGGTCGTCGTCCTGCGCTACTACGCCGACCTCACCGTGGAGCAGATCGCCGAGCGGACCGGCGCGCGGACCGGCACCGTCAAGTCCCGACTCCACTACGCACTCCGCCGCCTCCGCGCCGGTTTCGTCGCGAGCGGCGACGGGAGGACCCAGCGATGACCCACGAGCAGCCGAACCAGCCGATCCAGCGGTTCGATCCGTTCGAGCAGGAGCTCCGGCAGGTCCTCGCCGACGAGGCGACCGAGCCCGCGCCTGAGCGGCTCGTCGCCCGGGTCGCCGAGATCCCCGACGGAATGCGACCGGGATCGGCCCTGGTCGGTCGGGTGCGCGGACGGCTGGGCTCCGGTCTGGCCGCGGGGCCGGCCTTCGGGTTCGGCCTCGGGCTGGCCGCGGTTGCCGCGGTGGCCATCGTCCTCGTCGGCGGCTCGCTCCTGCTCGGCGGCCTCGCGCCATCCTCGGACGTCGGCGGCCCGTCGAGCGGCCCGGTCGGCGGCTCGCCGTCGACGGGCGCCGTGAGTCCGTCGCCATCGGTCGGCCCGTCGTCCCTCGGTCCGGTCGGCGGCCCGATCCCGGCGGACTTCCAGCCCGCCTCGGCGACCTTCACGAGCGCTGACGACGGCTGGCTCCTGGGGACCGCGACGTGCGCCGGCGCGCCATGCACGGCGATCGTCCGGACGACCGACGGCGGCCGTACGTGGGCGAGCATCCCGGCGCCGGACGCGGCCCTGTTGCCCGGCGGGTCGGGCACCTCCGGCGTGAGCGGCCTCCGGTTCGCCGACGCGCTCGACGGCTGGGCGTTCGGCCCGGACCTGTGGGCGACCCATGACGGCGGGGCGACCTGGCACCGGGTGAGCCTGCCCGGCCTGTCGGCGGACGGCCAGGTCATGACCCTCGAGACCGCCGCGGGCGCCGTCCACGCGGTCTACTTCGACGGGAACGCCGCCGGCCTCCTGGCGATCGCGACGAGCCCGGTCGGCACCGACGCCTGGGCGGTCGCGCCGACGACCGTCGAGCTCGGGGCCGGACCAGTCCCCCATCCCCAGCTCGTCCTCCTCGGCACGGCCGGCTGGCTCGTCGAGGTGGATCGAGCCGTCGTCGCGGGCGCCCGCCTCGTCGCCGGCGAGTGGAAGCCGTGGCAGCCGCCCTGCCTGGATGTCGCCGGGCCGGCCACCCTGGCCGCCGCGAGCGCGTCCGACCTCGTCGTCGCCTGCGACGAGGGTGTCTGGTCCACGCCGACCGGCGTCCACCTCTACCTCTCGTCGGACGGCGGCGCGACGTTCACCCCGGCCGCCTCGAAGGTGCC
>JBGPMJ010000144.1:0-6482 GCA_041486935.1 Candidatus Limnocylindria bacterium
CCGAGACGGACTCGGCCGGCTGGAAGCTCATGGCCGCTGCGCGCGAGCTGTTCGGCGCCGCCCTGACCGAGATCCGCCTGGAGCCCCTGTCGGCGACCGAGAGTCGGGACCTGGTGTCCAACCTGCTCGAGATCGAGTCCCTGCCGGGTCGGGTGCGCGATCTGATCCTCGCCCGCGCCGAGGGGAACCCGTTCTTCGTGGAGGAGGTCATCCGGATGCTCATCGGGCACGGCGCGATCGAGCGTCACGCGGATCGCTGGATCGCCACCGGCGAGGTGGAGTCGGTCGAGATCCCCGAGACGCTGCACGGGCTCCTCCTCGCCCGGATCGACCAGCTACCCGAGGCGGCCAAGCGGAGCCTGCGGGTCGCCTCGGTGATCGGCCGCCAGTTCCCGGTCCGAGTCCTCGAACGCGTCCTGGGCCAGACGAGCGCATAGGGTCGGCGATGGCCAGCGCAGCGCAGCTCGACACGCTCGAGGCGAAGGGGCTCATCGAGCTTGCCGCCTCCCGGCCCGAGCTGGAGTACCTCTTCCGCCACTGGCTCGTGCAGGACGCCGCCTACGAATCGCTCCTCAAACAGGAGCGCCGGCAACTCCATCGCCTGGTCGGCGAAGCCCTCGAAGCCCTCTACCCGGATCGGCGGAGCGAGCTGGCCGGCGTCCTGGCGATGCACTTCGAGCAGGTCGGCGACACCGAGAAGGCGCTCGAGTACCTTGCGGCGGCGGGCCGGTTCGCCCTGGAGCGCAACGCCATCACGGAGGCATATTCGGCATTCGATCGAGCGGCGAAGCTCCTTCCGCCGTCCGCTGATGCCGAGGAGGAGCGCCTCCTCCGACGGCGCATCGAGATCGAACTCGGCCGACACAAAGCCGGCTGGACCTTCCGGCCGATCGACGATGTCATCGCCGACCTCGAAGCGATCCTCCCCGCCGCCGAGCGCCTTGGCGATCTCGACCTGATCGCCCCGCTCCATCTTGGCCTGGCTTTGGCACGGTTGCAGCGCGGCGAGCAGGCCTCGGATCCCGTGGTCAAGCGCTCGCTCGACCGGGTGGCCGAGATCGGCGAGGCCCTGCACGATCCCTCGCTACGCGCCCTGCCGCTCGCCCTCATCGGGCTCACCCAGGTCTTCATCGGCCCCATCCGCGACGGCGTCATCGCCCTCGAGGAAGCGGTGCCGCTCCTGGAGCAGCGCCAGGACTTCATCGGGGCCGCGTTCGCGCGGGGTTCCCTCGCCATCGGCTACGCCAACCTTGGCGAGTTCGACAAGGCCGAGGTGGCAGCTCGCAACGCGACCGAGCTGGCGGCCAGCGGCGACGTGATCGCCCAGCTCGATGCCCAGATCGCCCAGTCCTGGGTTCGCGCCGCGCGCGGACAGCTCGATGAGGCGGTCCCCCTTGCCCAGGCCTGCGTGGCCCGCGCCGAGGAGACGGGCGCCGCGGGCTGCGTCGTCGCGAGCTCCTGGGTGCTGGGCGATATCTACCATCGGCAGGGTCGCTTCGACGAGGCCAGCCGAGCGTTCCAGCGGGGCCAGGAGATCGCCCTCGTCGTCGATCGAAAGGTCTGGCGTCCGACCCTCCAGGCCTGGCTCGGCTCCACGTCGGCCGCACTCGGCGAGGTCGCAGCGTCCGGAGGCGACTGGGAGGACTCGCTCGCCACGGCGCGCTCCATCGGCAATCGCTACGGCGAGGCCGGCATCCTCTGGAAGCGCGCCGAGGCGGCATCGAAGCGCGGCGAAGCCGAGTCGGCGCTCGCCGACTTCGAGGCGAGCGCGGCCATCGTCGAGGAGTTCGGGGCGCGACCCGACCTCGCCCGCATCCTGCGCGGCTGGGGCGAGACGCTCCGCGCGAGCGCGCGAGGGGCGAAGGGGGACGAGAAACTGCGCCGGTCGGTTGCGCTCTTCGATGAGATGGGGATCGCCGCCGAGGCGGACGAGGTCCGGGCTACCCTCGCCGGGAAGCAGACCGGGGCCGCCGCCGGTTAGACGAGGGAACTGGAGCGGGAGACGGGTCTCGAACCCGCGACATTCAGCTTGGAAGGCTGACGCTCTACCGACTGAGCTACTCCCGCGCGCGATGGCGGCCGGAGCCGCCGTTCCAGCCTACCATGGGGCGGTGGAGGACTCGACCGGCATCGACTTCCTCGGCCACGCCACGGTCGTGGTCGAGATCGGCGGCCTGCGCGTGCTGACCGACCCGGTGCTGCGGCCGCATCTCGCCTTCCTCGAGCGGCAGACCACGCCGCTGCACGCCGATCTGTACGCGGGCATCGATGTCGTCCTCGTGTCGCACCTCCACTGGGACCACCTCGACCTGCCCTCGTTGCACCGGCTGCCGGGAACGCCGGAGATCATCGTCCCGCGCGGGGCCGGTCCCCTCCTCGCCCGACGGGGGTTCGGGCGCGTGCACGAGCTCGACGCCGGAGGCTCGCTTGTCCTGGGCGACCTGCGCGTGACGGCCACCCCGGCCCTCCACGGCGGTTTCCGCCCACCCTTCGGGCCCACCACGGCCAGCCTCGGCTACCTGCTCGAAGACGCGCGCCGTCGTGTCTACTTCGCCGGCGACACGGACCTCTTCCCGGGCATGGCCGACCTGGGCGAGCTGGACGTGGCGCTGCTGCCGATCTGGGGCTGGGGCCCGCGACTCGGGCCTGGCCACCTGGACCCGTATCGGGCGGCCGAGGCGCTGCGCCTCCTCCGCCCCCGCACGGCGGTGCCGATCCACTGGGGGACGTACTGGCTGCGCGGCGCGGGGCGCGTCCTGCGGCGGCGCCTCGTCAACCCGCCCCACGAGTTCGCCGCCTACGCCGCCGTGAGCGCGCCCGACGTCATCGTCCGGGCCGCGCTTCCCGGGGAGCGGTTGGAGCGGATCCGCTAACCGGCGTCGGCCGACGTGGGGGCCAGGCGCGCCTCCTCGACGAGATCGGCCAGCTCGGCGACAAACGCCGCATCGAGATCCACGACCGCCTCGACCCCCAGCGGGAGGTCCATCTGGATGCCGTTGAGCGCCTCCTGGACGGGAGCGAAGCTGCGGCGGTGGAAGGGCGTCGGGCCGAGGCGCTGCAGGGCCTCGCGATGGTCGGCCGTGGCGTAGCCCGCGTTGTGCTCCCAGCCATAGCCGGGATAGCGGAGGGCCATCAGCCGCATCAAACGGTCGCGCACGACCTTGGCCACGACCGAGGCGCAGGCGATCGAATAGCAGGTCGCGTCGCCGTCCACGATCGACGTATAGGGACCGACGTGCTCCTGGAAGCCGACGATGCGGTTGCCATCCACCAGCACGTGGTCGTGCCCGCCGAGACGGGCGATCGCCCGCCGCATGGCGAGGTGCGTAGCGTGGTAGATGTTGAGGCGATCGATCTCGGCCACCGAGGCCGCGCCCACGCCGACGGCCAGCGCGCGGCGGCGGATGATCGGGTCCAGGCGCTCGCGCTGGGCGGCGGAAAGGGTCTTCGAGTCACGCACGCCGGCGATGCGCCGGCAGTTTACGGGCATGATCACGGCCGCCGCGACGACGGGTCCGCAGGTAGGCGCCACGCCGACCTCATCGACGCCCGCGATGCGCGCCACGCCGGCCCGCCAGAGCTCCCGCTCAGGACGGAGCCGCGGGACGATCACGGCGCCGGGGCGGGGCGAGTCGGGCGCGGCATACGGGTCATCGTACCCGCCGCCGCAGGGGTCAGTTGGGCCGGCGCTCGCGAAGGGAAGCCGACTTGCCAACTCGCTTGCGCAGGAAGTAGAGCTGGGCGCGGCGGGCCACGCCGTGACGGACGACCTCGATCTTCTCGATGCGCGGCGAGTTGACCTTGAAGGTCCGTTCGACGCCCACGCCGGAGCGCAGCGCGCGCACGGTGATCGAGCGCGTGATGCCACCGCCGCGCAGGCGCATGACCGTGCCCTCGAAGACCTGGATGCGCTCGCGGTTGCCCTCGACCACCTTGGCCGAGACGCGCACGGTATCGCCGGAAGCGAGCTCGGGCAGGTCGGTGCGGACCTGGTCCGCGGTGATCTCGTCGAGGACGTTCACAGGGCGCTACTCACTGGCGGGTCATGGTTCGGGGTGGGTGGCCGACGGGCGCGGGACCGCGACTCGGCGCGGAAGTATAGCACGGGGCCCGGACCGCTCAGGCGCGAGGCGTCGAGCCGTCGGGGCCCAGCAGGTCCGGGCGGACCCGTCGCGTCCGCTCCAGCGCCCGCTCACGTCGCCAGCGGGCGACTTCGCCGTGGTGGCCGCTGAGCAGCACGCCTGGGACGTGCTGGCCGGCGAACTCGGGCGGGCGGGTGTACTGGGGGTATTCGAGTAGCCCCTCGGCGAAGGACTCCTCGGCCGTGGAGGCCTCGTCGATGGCGCCCGGCAGCAGGCGCAGCACGGCGTCGATGACGACGAGGGCGGGGATCTCGCCGCCGGAGAGGACGTAGTCGCCGATGGACAGCTCGAGGTCCACCATCGAGCGCACGCGCTCGTCCACGCCCTCGTAGCGGGGGCACACGAGGACGAGGTGCGAGCGCTCCGCGAGGTCCCGGGCGCGAGCCTGGCGCAGCAGCTCCCCGCCGGGATCGAGGAGGATGACGGTCGAATCCGGGTGGCGCAGGCGCTCGAGCGCGCCGGCGATGGGCTCCGGCCGCAGCACCATCCCGGCGCCACCGCCGTACGGGTAGTCGTCCACGCTGCGGTGGCGCCCGATGCCCCACTCCCGCAGGTCGTGGGCGGTGACGCGGGCAAGGCCCTGGGCGATGGCACGACCCGGGATCGACTCGGACAGGGGGCCGGGGAAGAGCGCCGGGAAGAGCGTGACCACGTCGATCTCCAGCATCATCCCGTCCCCGTCGTCCTGCCCGCCTTCGACGAGCGGCGACCGCGGGGCCGGCGCGGCACCGGCGCCTCCAGGCCGAGGGCGTCGCCGTCGACGACGACGCGGCCCTCCTGCGGCGTGAACTCCACGACGATCGCCGAGACGAGCGGTACGAGCACCTCGCCCCGCACGCCGCCCTCGACGACCAGCACCTCTCCACCGCCCGAACGGAACAGGTCGATGACGACGCCCAGCTCCTCGCCGGCCGTCGTCGTCACCTGGGCGCCGACGACCTCGTGCCACCAGGCCGCACCCTCTGGGAGCGTCGTGGCCGCGGCCTCCGCTACGAGATAAACGCCCCGCAGTGCCTCCGCGCCATCCCGCGAGGTGATCTCCCGGAAGCGCACAAGGAGCCCCGGGCCGTCGGCCTGCCGCCAGTCGACCGTGAGCAGCGCATCGTCGTTCTCGCGGTGGAGGAGGCTGCCCGGCGCGAAGCGCTCGGGCTCGTCGCTCAGGACCTCCACGCGGACGGCGCCGGACAACCCGTGGACGCCGCGGACGAGGCCGACCACGAGCCGCTCGGCGGCGGTGCTGCGAGCCATCGGGCTCAGATGATGTCGAGCGAGATCGACTCTCCCTCGCGGGCCGACATCACCTTGAGCAGCGTGCGCAGCGCCTTGGCCACGCTGCCGTTGCGGCCGATCACCTTGCCCATGTCGCCCTCGGCGACGTGCAGCTCGATGACCGTGCCGTCGGGCTCATCGTGGACTTCGACGACCACGCTGTCGGGGTCGTCGACCAGGTTCTTCGCCACGTAGGCGATGAGGTCTGCAGCAGCCATGACGCGCCGTCTACTTCGCGGCCGGCAGGATGCCGGCCTTGCGGAAGAGGCGCGCGACCGTGTCGGACGGCTGGGCGCCCTGGCTCAGCCACTTCGTCGCCTTCTCGGCGTCGATGTGGACGTCCACGGGGTCCGTGCGCGGGTTGTAGTGGCCGATCGTGTCGAGCGAGCGACCGTCGCGGGCATTGCGGCCGTCGGCGACGACGAGCCGGTAGCTGGGCTGCTTCGTCGCGCCGACGCGCGTGAGTCGGATGCGGACTGCCACGGTGTGTGCTTCCCTCCTTGGGGCTGGTTCGCCGCCGCCGGTCCCATGCCGGCGGTCAGCCGTCATTGCGTGATGAGGGTGGTCCGAGCGACGGCATCACGGCCGTCCTGGAAGTAGACCGCGATGAGGCGATCGAACGGCTCGAGCCAGGGCCTGGCGTCCTGCTCGTAGCGCGCACGCTCGGCGGTGGGGATGATGGCCTCGACGGCGCTGCGGGCGGCCGCCAGGTCGATGTAGAGGATCCCGGAGTTGGTCTGCGCTCCGCCCGCGGCCAGCGCATCCTGGTAGCGCCCGTCGGCGCCCAAGGACGTGGCTTCGGTGACGTCGAGGACAGCCTCGACGCTGCCTGCCCCCACGCCGATGACGAACGTCTCGCCCTTCAGGGCCCAGGCGATGGCGAGCCCCGGCACCTGGTCGATGCGGAGCTCGGTGATCGTCGCGTCCGCGTGCTTGCTGGTCGTGACGTGGATGCCGGCGCTGGGGTCGAGCGCCGCGAGCTGGATCAGAGCGCCGAGCTGACCGAGTCGCTGTCCGGCCACCGCGATGTCCGTCACCTGCGCGACGAGCGCGCCGCGCGGCTGGTCCCCC
>JBGPMJ010000145.1:0-6470 GCA_041486935.1 Candidatus Limnocylindria bacterium
CACCCTGCACATCGGGATCGAGTTCGCCGCCGTGCTGGCCGGCATCGCCGTCGTCCGCTGGCGGCGCAACGTCTTCCTCGGCATCGCCGTGGCGGTCATCGTCGTGGCGCTGGTTCGGGCGATCGCGCCGGCCTGAGTTCAGCCGCCGGCCGCCTAACCCCGCCGGGCCTCGACCTCCACCTCGACCATCAGCGACGGCTCGATGAGCCGAGTCACCTCGACGATCGTGGCCGCGGGACGGATAGCCCCGAACAGCTCGCCGTGGACGGCCAGCACCTCCGCTGCACGGGACATGTCCGTGACGTACAGCCTGGTCCGCACGACGTCGCCGAGCGTGAAACCAGCCTCCGAGAGGGCCTTTGCGACGATGGCGAACGCAGCGCGGGCCTGGCCGCCGGGGTCAGCGGGGTTGAGCGAACGGCCGCCCGGCCCCGCGTCGGTCGTGCCCGAGACCCAGCAGCTGTCGCCGACCACGACCGCTCGGCTGTAGCCGGCGCTCGCCTCCCACGGCCCGCCGGACGAGATCAGGCGCCTCGTCACGCTCAGCGGCTCACGCGTTCATGCCGGGTGCGGCCGCCAGGTGGCCACGACCCCGTCCCGCGCCGTCGCCAGCAGCAGCGCGGCCAGGAGGGTGACGCGCGGCACGATCGAGTCGAGCTCGAGGTACTCGGCGGGCGCGTGGTCGTCACCGCCGACCGGGCCGAGACCGTCGAGCGTGGGTACGCCCAGTCCGGACGTGGTGTTCGCGTCCGACGCGCCACCGGTCGCGGCATCGCGGACGGCGAAGCCGAGCCGTCGGGCCAGCGCCTGCGCGTGGTCGACCAGGCGTGCCGATGCGGCCAGCTTCTCCATCGGCCAGTGGCGACCCATCTCCTCGATCGTGGTCGTCACGTCCGGCACCGTCGAGGCGGCGCAGATGGCCCGGACCTCCGCCTCGGCCGTCTCGAGATCCGCGCGGCCGGGGCTGCGCAGGTCCACCTCGAGGACCGCCTGCTCGGACACGACGTTGGGGCGCGTGCCGCCCTTCACCACGCCGACGTTGCAGGTGACGCCGGGCCAGCGCCCGTTGAGCGCCTGGAGGGCGATCGTCAGATAGGCAGCCTCGAGGATCGCGCTACGGCCCTTCTCGGGCTCCACGCCGGCGTGGGCTGCGCGCCCGCGGATGGTCAGGCGGAGGTCGACGGTGCCCTTGCGCGAGCTGACGATGTCGCCATTGGCGCGGGCGCACTCGAGGACGAAGGCGACGTCCGATCCCAGCGCCGCCTCACGGACGATCGGGGTGCTGGCCGGCGAGCCGATCTCCTCGTCGGGGTTGGCCACGAAGATGAGGCGCTCGAAGGGCATCCAGTCGTCGTCATCGTCGGCGGCCGCACGCAGGGCCAGGATCGCGTAGAGGCCGGCCAGGAGACCGCTCTTCATATCCGTGACGCCCGGTCCGTAGGCGCGGCCGTCGGAGATGCGGAAGGGCCGTTCCTTCGCCGTGCCGGGGTCGAAGACCGTGTCGAGGTGGCCGATGAGCAGGGCACGGGGCCCGCGCGGGTTGCCCAGGAAGGTGCCCACGATCGTGTCGCCCAGCAGGTCGTTCGGGTGGACGGTGACGGTCGCGCCGAGGCGCTCGAGGAAACGGGCCGTCCACTGGCCGACGCGGTCCACGCCGGCCTTCGTGTAGCTCCCACAGTCGACGTTGACGAGCGTGGCCAGGTCCTCGAGGTAGGCCGGCAGCTCCTCCTCGACGATCCCACGCATGGCGCGCAGCTCCGACTCGGCCACGTCGCCGGCGCGCTGGTAGCTCTTCACGGGCGGGTCGGGCGGAGGGCCATCGGCGGGCAGTCTACGGCACCTTGCTGCGCCCGATATTCGGCCGAACGTGCGCCTCGTCGAAGTGCGGCTCCTCGAGGAGCAGGTCGCCGCCGGCCTTCATGCCCCTCCGCTGTCCGCGGACTGCGGGTTGCGCGAACGCCTTGCGCCCGGTCGCGACGCCGGGCATCATGCGCCATGACCGCCGCACCCATGGCGGCGTGCAGGAGGAACCGATGGAAACGATCGTCGGCATCGCGCTCGTCGTCATCTCCGCGCTCGAGATCCTCTGGGTCGTCCGGATCGTCTCCGCCAACCTGCCGCGCGCCTGACCGCCGGCCCGACCACCCCTACCACTCCGGGACGGCCATCTTCCCCAGCGCGACGATGGCCCTGCCGCGGCGCGGCGCGCGGTCGAGAGCCAGCGCCTATTCGTAGACCACGGCGGCGTCATCGGCGCAGACGACCATGAGGTCGCCCGAGCGGGCTCCCGGCCGGGACGCTGGTGGAGTGCTGTAGCATCGGAGGCCGGCGCCGCCAGGGGTGCGCCGCCACCGCCCGAGGCCGGACCGCTGCTCGCCCAGAACCCACGCGCCTCCCGGATCGACCGGCCGACACACCGTCGGGCGGGTGTCCTCCGACGCGCGGCCCGGCGCGAGATCTCGCGCCTGCGCGAGCCGGAGCGCCTCGCCGCCATCGCTCTGCTGGCCATCGCCGGCGGCCTCGTCGTCGCCTTCCTCGTGGCGCGCGGCGAGCTGGCCGGCGCCGACGCGCGGGCGTACTGGGCCGGGGTCCGCATCTGGCTCGCGGGCGGCGACCCCTACCACCCCTCGGGGCCCTTCCTGCCCTACGTCTATGCCCCCTGGCTGCTGCCCGTCTTCCTGCCCTGGGCGCTGCTGCCCTGGAACGTGGCCTGGTTCGCCTGGCGCGGCATGAACGTCATCCTGCTGCTCCTGTCGATCGACTGGGCCTATCGGCGCCGGCCCCTGCGCACGGCCATGGTCGTGGCGCTCCTGGCCATCCCAGTCACCGTGACGCTCGACACGGGCAACGTGACGCTCTTGCTGGCCATGGCCGTCTGGGCGGCGCAGTTCACCGGGCCACGCCTGGGTGGGGCGTTGTGGGCGCTGGCGGCGAGCATGAAATGGTTCCCCGCCCTGCTCTTCATCTTCCTGCCGCCGCGAGCACGCCTGTGGGGCCTTGCCGCGGGCGCGCTGGCGATCGTGCTCTCGCTGCTGACCTGGCCGCAGACGCTGGCGCAGATCGAGACGGCGGTGAACTTCCCGCGGCCGCTGCGCATCGACTACGTGCTCCTGCTGTGGGGCACCGTGCCCTGGTTCTGGCGCCACACGCGGCCGCTGGGCGACCTGGAGCGGCGCAGCCTGGTGGAGATGCGTGCCGCGGTCGGGGCCACCACGGCCGGCTGGCGTCGGCGCTGGCGCACCGCCGGTGCCGCCGAGGCGGTCCGGCATGGCATGGCCACGCGGGCGCGCGCGTTCTTCGGGTTGGGGTAGTCCCTCAGTCCTCGAGCCGGGTCGGGTCCACCTGGCGCAGGAGCAGCGCCCCGGCGGCGAAGACGGCGACCGCAAGACCGTACGCGGCGCGCGGGCCGACGGGACCCCCGGCCGCCCCGTCGATCAGGTCGACCAGCGTCCCGCCGCTGGCGAGGGCGACCACGCCGGCCAGGCCGGTGGCCAGGTTGCTGAAGCCCATGAACTTGCCGGCCGCGGCCTTGGGGATGATATCGGTCATGAGCGCCCAGTCGACGGCCAGGAACATGCCCCCGGCGATGCCCACGATGAGGGCTCCGGCCGCCGAAACGAAGATGTGCGGCGCGATGCCCATGATCGTCATCCCGGCCGCGCCGATCAGACAGGCGATGTAGATCGGCGGCTTGCGCCCGACGCGATCCGACAGCCTCGCCGCGGGGAACGTGCTGATGAGCACGCCCGCGATGATCAGGCCGCCGATGATGAACACCCACATCCCGCGCGCCCCGGCATCGAGGCCGAGCGATCGCTCCATGTACCAGTCCGCGACCTTCAGGATCATGCCGATGCCGGCCAGGATCAGCAGGCGCGAGCCGATCATCCACAGGTAGCTCGGGTAGCGGAGGACCTCGCGGCCCCAGGCCTCGACGGCCACGGAGAGCCACGGTCGCCCCGCGCGGTCGCGCGGCTTCCGACCCTCGTCCACGGTGACCACGGTGACGATCGCCGTGGTGAGCTCGAAGAGGCCAAGTGCCAGCAGCGGCCACTGGAAGTCCGGCTTCTCGCCGGGTGGCGTGAACACCAGGGCGAGCGCCACCGTCCCCAGGCCGACGACGTTGCCGACGACGGACATGACGCCGACGAGTGCGCTGGCCAGGCCGACCTGCGGCGCCGGGACGAGGTCGGGCACGTACCCCTGGAAGGGACCCTGGGCGAAGTTCGAGCTGAACTGGAGCAGCATGTAGAAGACGATGATGGCCGGGACGGTATACGAGTTCGCCAGCGCGAAGATGAAGACGACGTCGAGCGTCGCTCCGATGACGAGGTACGGCTTGCGGCGCCCCCAGCGGCTCATGGTGTAGTCGCTGATGGAGCCGATGGTGGGCTGGACGACCACCGCGACGAGCGCGCCGATGGTGCTGATCAGCGCGGTGGTGGTGGCGATGCGGCCGGGCTCGGCGATCCCCTTGAGCCACTCGGGCAGGAACAGCGCATCGAGGCCACCGAAGATGCTCGAAAGCCCCATCCAGTAGATGGATATCTGGAGCAGCATGCGCAGGGGCAGGAGAGCGGTCGGGCGCCCTGCGTTGTCCACGGGTCGGACCATCACCGCCTCGGCCATCGTGCTCCTCGCGCCCCTTCGATCCGTTGGTCCGGATGCTACGCCTCGATGGACGCCGCCATGAGCCCCGCGTTACAGCGTGAGCGGCTCCCGGCTGGGGGCGGGCGGGTGTGGGGCGCCGTCGGGGCCGAGCGTCACGCCGTGGCCCGGCCGGATCACGTGCCGTTCGGTCGCGCCGGGGGCGACGAAGCGGAAGACGGAACGGTCGATGGAGTAGATGCCGGTGGACGCCACGCCGATGCGCCCCAGGCGGAACGTGAAGACCGGGTTCTCCGTGTTGCCGGCGTAGACGTGGGCGCCGCCGTCGCAACCCAGGGCGAGCAGGTTGGCCTGCCCAGGAAACGTCTCGTGCATGGCCGACAGCGTGTCGGTCGCGTCCGCGGCACCGGCCCAGCGATCCTCGAGCCAGCGCTGGCCGACCTCTGAGTCGGCCCGGCCGACGATGCGTCCCTCGGCGACGTAGCGCCGGCGGGCCGCGCGGACGTCGCGCAGGTCGCCGTTGTGGCTGAAGGCGAAGCGACCGGCCGGGTCCAGGAACGGCTGCGTGTCGGCCAGGCCCACCGTGGAGAGCTTCGAGGGCCGGCGCAGATGGACGAGGGCGGAGGTCGTCTCCATCCCGGCCAGCCGGTCGATGGCCGGATCGTCGCGGAAGGGTCCGGGGTCGCGGTGGGACGCGAGGCCGCCGTCGGGTGCGAGCCAGGCTGCGCCCCAGCCCCAGCCGGCCAGCCCGAAGCGCTCCAGCCGCCCCGCGAACTCCCACAGCTCACCGAGGAGAAACGGCTGGGCGGCCCGGGCGACGAAGTGCTCGCACATGGGCCGAGATGCTACCGCGCCTGCGCCCGCAGCACCCAGCCCCGGTAGGAGGCTCGGAACCCGACCGCGGCCAGGAGGTCGCGCAGCGGCGAGTCGGCCACCGGCGGGCCGTCCACGCGGACCAGCTCGAGGGCGCGCAGCCGGCCCTCCTCGACGAGGGTGGCCAGGGCGCGGACTGCGGCCTCGGCGACCGTGAGGTCCGCTGCGGCGGGGAGCGTGAGGAGCGAGCGGCCACCGCGCTCGAGGTAGAGGACGGGGTCGCCGTCGTGGAGCACGACATAGGCGCCGGCGGCGCGGGGCAGAGGGCGCCGGTCGTCGTCGCCGTGCCGAGGCCAGGGCAGCGCAGCGCCGTACGGGTTGGCCGGGTCAGCCGCGGCCAAGACGAGCGCCTGGCGGTCCCGCCTCTCCCCGGCGATCTCGCCGCGCGCCGCGCGCAGGCGGTCCAGCGCGCCGGGCAGCGCGAACTGCGCCCCGCCGAGCCCCTCCACGAAGTACCCGCGGCGCACGCGTCCCCGCTCCTCCATCTCGCGCAGGACCGGGTACACCGCGCCGAAGCCTCCGGCGACCCCCTCGGCGGCGACCCCGTCGCGCGTGACCACGCCCTGGCGCTCGAGCAGGCGCAGGGCCAGCGCGTGGCGACGCTCCGTGGGCGTCGGATCGCGGCCGGCGAGGGCCGTCGCGGTGGCGATCGCGTCGCGCAGCAACGACCATCGTCCGGCCGCCTCCGGAGGTCCCAACCGACCGGCGCTGCCCGGCCGCGGCTGCACCGGCTCCCGGCTTGAGCGCTTCCAGCGCAGCGCGCGCAGCGGGGCGAACGTGTCGTTGGTCACCTCGCCGGCCCAGACGAGCTCCCACAGCGCGTCGAGCAGCTCGCGCTGGGTCGGGGGCTGGGCGCCCCGCTGGTGGGCCGCCGCCAGCGCCGCGCCCAGCAGGTCGCGGTAGAAGCTCGCGCCGCGGCGGGCCAGCTGGTCGCGGAGCACGTCCGGGAGCCACGCCTCCGCCAGGGGGCCGGCCGGCGCATCGGCCGG
>JBGPMJ010000146.1:0-6469 GCA_041486935.1 Candidatus Limnocylindria bacterium
CGCGCTGCGGCACCGTCTGCCGGCCTGGATCGGGCTGGTCTGGATCGTGCGTGGCGCGCGGGGCGTGCTGGAGCTGGCGCCGGGGACCCTGGAGCGCTCAGGGACGCAGGTCGGCGACAGGCTGGCCTTCGACGCGGCCGTGGTCGGGCCGCTCGGTTAGGGACGCCTCCGTCGGGGAGCGCCGCGGCACGAGGAACGGCGCCAGCATGGCCAGCAGCGCGATGAACGGCAGGGCCGGCAGTGGCAGCCAGGTGAGGAGCGGCAGCGCCAGCCCCCACGGGCGGCCTCGCTGGGCCAGGAAGGCCGCGGGCAGCGCAAGCACGACGAGGTAGTGCGGCCAGAGTAGCGGCGTGAGCAGGAGGCTGGCCGACGTCGCGACGACGTACGCCGCTTCGGTGTCGAGGCGGCGGCTGGCCACGACAGCACCGAGCGCGATCATGGCGCCGGCCAGGAAGGCCGCGGCGGCGAGAGGTTCCGCGAGGCCGGCGCCTCGCGCCAGGGCATCGAGCGACGCGTTGTGGGGCGCGTCGGCGATCTGGATGTTGCGCAGCAGGCGCAGGAAGTCCGTATACGCGCCGATGCCCACCAGCGGCAGGGTGGCCACGAGGACGGCCGCGCCGCTGGCCGTGGCCCAGGCGACGAGACGCCAGCGTCGCCGCAGGAGCCACCAGGCCACGATGACCGCGAGCTGCGGGCGGACGGCCATCGTGACGGCGAGGGCGACCGCGCCGACCGGACGGTCGAGCCAGCGCCAGCCGAAAACCACGCCGAGCAGGAGCGGGACGTTGACGTTGCCCAGCGAGAGGTCGCTCAGGAGGGAGGCCGACAGCGCCATGACGCCGAACGTGGCGAAGCGGATCGTCGCGCGCACGGGCATCAGCGCGATGGCGAGCGCGAGGAGGACGACCCGCGCAGCGAACCACACCATCGTCGCGTCCGGGAAGGACCACACCGTGAACGGCACCAGCGCGATCGCGAGGGGCGGGGCGTAGACGTAGGTCCCGGGACCGCCGTGGATGAACGGCCCCTCCAGGGTCCGGGCGAGGTAGAGTCCCTCGCCGGCGACGAACCGGGCCGCCGCGTCGTAGTAGCAGGCGAAGTCGAACCCGAAGCCCGCGCCACCGCGCATGGCCGGCGCGGCGACCACGAGCAGCACCAGCCCCAGGCCGGCCAGGACGCGGGCACCCCAGCCCGCCCACGCGGACCGGCCCGTCAGCGACGAGGGCGGCACCAGGGGTCGACGTCGCTCCACGTCGCGGATGATAGGGCGGCGCCCGAGCGGCGGCTCGACACCCGACCTGGTCGAGCAGCCGCGGCGGCGGGCACGCGTGGCACGAATGGCGGCCACCCGCGTCCAGTGATCGGCGGCGAAGCCCCCGATGAGCCGGCGATCACCGACGAGCCCCATGATCCGGGCCATGGCCGCGCTCCTTGACCTCCTGCTGCCCCCGACCTGCCCCGGTTGCGGGCAGGAAGGCACGCTCATCTGCAACGACTGTCGCCGGCACCTCTCGGCGCGCCTCGACGAGCCGCCCGGCACCCCCATCGGCCTGCCCGGCGGCCTGCCGGACGGCGTCGCCCAACTCGAGTGGTGCGCGCCCTTCACGGGCCCCACGCGCGCGACTCTCCACGAGCTGAAGTACGCCGCGAATCGGCGGCTGGCGCAGCCGCTCGGCGAGCTGCTGGCGGCGCGCTGGCGGCGCGCCGGGGTCGGCGGTGAGCTGCTCGTCCCGGTTCCGGTCCACGCCGATCGACTACGGCAGCGCGGATACGACCAGGCGGTCCTGCTCGCCGAGGCCACGGGGGCCGCGCTCGGGCTGCCGGTCGTGCCGGCTCTCCTGCGCGGCCGCGCGACGACCGCCCAGCATGCGCTCGGCCGCGGCGCGCGCAGCGCCAACGTCGGTGCCGCGTTCGCCGTCGAGCCACGTGCAACGGCGGCCGTGCGGGGGCGCTGGGTGGTGCTGGTGGACGACGTGGTCACCACCGGCGCCACGCTGTCGGCCTGCGCGGCTGCGCTCCTCGGAGCCGGAGCTGAGGTCGTCTCGGGGCTTGCCGTCGCCCGCGAGCGATAGATCCCGCCGCACTGTCCGGGCGTAGAATCGGGCCAGGAGGCGTGCCTGTGCGAACCATCGTCAAGGGCAAGAACTTCGACGTCCCCGAGGCCGATCGCCACTACACGGAGCAGAAGTTGCACCGCCTGGAGCGACTCCTCGATGATCGTTCCGACGCACTCGTCGAACTCTCCGTCGAGCACCATAAGAGCATCCAGGACTCCCACATCGTGGAGGTCACGCTGGTCATTGACGGGCGGCCGCTGCGCGGCGTCGCCCGCGCCCCGAGCCATCGGGCCGCCGTGGACACGGTCGTGGACAAGCTCGAGCGACGCGCCGTGGAGCACACGAAGAAGCCCCAGCGCCGGATGCGACCGGCGGAGGAGAAGGTCCTCCTGCGCACGCTCGCCGACGGCACGGCCGACCGCGAGCGCCCGCTGCCGAGGGTGGTCAAGATCAAACGCTTCGCCATCGAGCCGATGTTCGAGGAGGACGCGGTCAGCCGCATGGAGGAGCTCGGCCACAGCTTCTTCGTGTTCGTCAACGCCGAGAACGAGCGGGTGGCCGTCCTCTACCGGCGCGGTGACGGCGACTACGGCCTCATCGAGCCGACCGTCGGCGGCGGGTACTCTGCGGGGCGCGGCTCGAACAACGGACCGGGCCCGCGGCACTGAGCGCCGGCCGCGGACGAGGCGGACACGACTGGCAACAGGGCGGCGCGCTATAGGGCGCGCCAGGGGGGCGCGCCTCATGGGGACGGTGCGCCATCGCCCCCAGACATAGGAATCGACCTAGTGGGCCGATAGGCGACCTCACGGACCCCTCAACTGCCCGATCCATCACTCCCAGCAATCGAAACGACGCCAAAGCGGGCGGGGCAACTCCCGCGGCGGTCCTTAGCTCGATTCCTATCACTCCCAGCAATCGAACCGAAGCCGGAAGCGAATCCGACGCGCCGGCGTTGTTCGTGGCGCACCAAACCGCACGAATCCAGTCGCCGACGGGGTCCCTGAGCGGCCGCGGCCATCCAGAGGGCCTCGCGCCATGCTCGCTCGCGGTCGGGCGGCCCTCGATCGACCTCCGGCGACCCTCGATCGACCTCCGGCGGGGCGCTCCGATGTCCGGCAACGGGCGCTTGGTGTTCACGGAGCAACAGCCGGGTCGGGGTCGGTCAGCAGGAGCGTCCGAGCCGGCGGGTCGGGCCACGCCAGCGGGGAGGGTCCCAGCCGGCGGGTCGGGCCACGCCAGCGGGGAGGGTCCCAGCCGGCGGGTCGGGCCACGCCAGCGGGGAGGGTCCGAGCCGGCCGGTCGGGCCCCGTCGGCGGCTCGGGCCACGCCAGCGGGGAGGGTCCGAGCCGGCCGGTCGGGCCCCGTCGGCGGCTCGGGCCATGCGGGCGGGTCGGGCCACGCCGGCGCCCCCCGGGCGGCGCCTCGGCTACCATCCGCCGATGATCACCGACCCCCTGGCGGCCCTGGGCGGCCGTCGCATCGGCGCGCACCTGCCCCTCAGCGGGGGCATGGTCAAGGCCGCCCAACGGGCCCGGGAGATCGGCGCCACGGCCATCCAGGTCTTCGCCGACAACCCCACGGCCTGGCGCCGCCGGAGCGAGCCACCGGACGAGCTGGAGGCGTTCCGAGCCCGCCTCGCCGCGCTCGATATCACGCCGCTGGCCACGCACGCCGCGTACCTGATCAATCTCGCCGGCCCCGACGTGACGTTCTGGGAGCGTTCGATCGACGTCCTGGCCGCCGAGCTGCGCATGGGCGCCCGCTACGGGGCGGCGTTCGTCAACGTGCACATCGGCTCGCACCGCGGGACCGGCCTCGAAGAGGGCCGGCGGCGCCTTGCGGCCGGGCTTCGCCGCGTCCTCGACGAGGTGCCCGGGGGAGTCGGTGCACCGCTGCTGGTGCTGGAGAACTCGGCCGGCGGCGGGGACGGCATGGGCGCGACGGTCGACGAGCTGGAGGCGATCCTAGAGGCCATCGCGGCCGCCGGTGCCGACGCCGAGCGCGTCGCCTTCTGTCTCGACACCGCGCATCTCTGGGGGGCCGGCCACGAGATCAGCCGCCCGGAGGTCCTCGACGCCCTCCTCGAGGAGTTCGACCGACGCCTCACGACGGGACGCCTGGCCATGATCCACCTCAACGACTCCAAGGCCGCCTGCGGCTCGCATCTCGACCGCCACCAGCACATCGGCGGGGGCAACATCGGCCCCCACGGACTGCGCCATCTGCTGGGCCACCCGCGCCTGGCCAGCGTCCCGTTCTTCCTCGAGACGCCGGGCATGGAGGACGGCTACGACGCGCTGAACATGGAGCGCGTCCGATCCCTCCTCGCGGGCGAGCCTCTGCCCGACCTGGCACCCGCCGCACTGAACCTCAAGGGCAGCCGCGCCCGCGCCGCGCCCGCCGGGGGCCGCTGAGCCGAGGCCCCGGTGGCGCGCGGCACCGTGGCAGGCCGCTGCGGTGCGGTCCTGAGCGGACCGCTGAGGCCCGAGGTCCGGGGCACACGGTACGAAGGGCCTATATCGAGCCGGAGCAGCCGCCGGGATGATTCCCGCATCGGGAACCCGTTCACGATGAGGTCAGGCAGGCCAGCAGATGAGTGTCCAGAACGGCCGCGCCTTCCACGAGTGGCTGCGCTCGCAGCTCAAGGCCAAGAAGATGTCCCAGCGCCAGCTGGCGCAGCAGTCGGGTGTCGATCACTCGACCATCTCACGACTGATCCGTGGCGACCGCACCCCCTCGCTGGGCACGGCCACGAAGTTGGCCCGTGGCCTGCGCGAGATCCACGACGAGGCGGACACCCCGCAGTACTTCGGCCTCGTCGCCTCGACGGCCGCGAACCCCACCGCGCGCGTGGAGTACTCGCTGCGGGCCGATGAGTACCTGAGCGAGGCACAGGTCCGCCAGATCATGGAGTACTACCTTGCCGTGCGCATGCGCCGGCTGGCGGCGCGGCCGATGGCCGGCGCGGCCGTCCGACCGAGCGCCACGCCCCTCGTGCGCTTCCCGAAGCGCAACTAGAGCATCTTCCGACCCGCCTCACAGCCGGGTCTCGGGGAAACGGCCGAACGCCGGTCACTGGGGACCGGCGTTCGGCTTTTGTCTGCCCGGCGCCGATCGAGCCGGCGGCCGGTGGGACTTCCCTCAGGCGCCCGCGCCCTCGGAGCGGGGCTCGCCCTCCCGCATCCCCTTGGTCTTCGGCGAGAGAACGTAGACGATGCCGCCCAGGACGATGATCGACAGGACGCTGATGGCGCGGTCCACGAGGGCGATCGCGGTCGCCTCGGTCAGCGGCACACCGTAGATCCCGGTCAGTATGCCGACGATGCCCGCCTCCACGATGCCCAGGCCGCCCGGCGTGAGCGGTACAGCGGTCAGCAGTGAGGCCGCCAGGGCCACGAACATCGTGCCGCTCAGGCCGAGATGGAGGTCGCTGAAGCCAAGCGCCTGGATGACGAAGAAGAGGCGGAAGGCCTCGGTCGTCCAGACCAGGACGGTCAGGATGCCGAGGAAGGGCACCTCCCTGGCTGGCAGCGCGAAGACGCCCTCCTCGAAGCGCTCGTAGAGGTCGCTCACGCGACCGGGCAGCGGCAGCCGGGCGATGAGGCGGCGGCCGAAGTTGCGCAGCGTGAAGAGCCCCACGGCGAGCCCGACGACCACGACGACACCGAGCCCGAGGATGAACTGGACCGCCGGCGCCAGCCCGGAGCGGAAGCTCCAGAAGCCGGCCGCAAGGCCGAGGATGGCGATGGCGAAGAGGTCGAAGACGCGCTCGATGAAGACGGTCCCGAAGGTCCGGCTCAGCGAGGCGGCGTAGTTGAGGCGCAGCAGCCAGGCGCGATAGACGTCGCCGAGCTTGGCCGGCACGAGGCAGTTGACCAGCCAGCTGATGAAGATGATCTCGGTCGAGTCGCGCACCCGGATGGACATGTCGGTGCGGCGCAGGAGGAACGCCCAGCGATAGCCCCGCAGCGGGAACCCGAGGTAGTAGATGGCGAACCCGGCCAGCAACAACAGCGGGTTCGCGGCCAGGACCAGGCGCACGAGATCGTCGAGATGGAAGCCGGGCAGGCTGCGCAGGACCAGCGCGATGATGACGATGGGCAGCGCGATGGAGACGATCGTGCGCGGGTCCCGCAGCCGGCGGGCCAGCGAGATCTGTTCGCGCCGCACCTCCTCACCGGCCTCCGCCTCGAGCAAGACCTCGAGCGGCGACTCCAGGGGGGGCGGCAGCAGCGGGCCGCTCACCGGGCGCTCGCGACAGGGCGGATGCGCCCGTTGCCGCGCGTGCGCTGCACGAGCTTCGCCAGCGGCGTCAGCACCCGCGCCAGGTACGAGGCGCGGCCGGGCAGGAGCGTCGCGTCCGGCAGGGCCGCGCGCAGCTCGGCGGGGCCGTCGACCGGCCCGGCCAG
>JBGPMJ010000147.1:0-6461 GCA_041486935.1 Candidatus Limnocylindria bacterium
GTAGGAGTCTGGGCCGTGTCTCAGTCCCAGTCTGGGTGATCGTCCTCTCAGACCACCTACCGATCGTCGCCTTGGTGAGCCATTACCCCACCAACGAGCTAATCGGACGCAGGCCCCTCCCGAAGCGCCTTGCGGCTTTACTCGCACGCATGAAACGTGCGACCACATGCGGTATTAGCCACCCTTTCGGGCAGTTATTCCCCACTTCGGGGCAGGTCACCTACGCGTTACTCAGCCGTTCGCCACTAGCGTCTCGAGCAAGCCCGAGACGCCCGTTCGACTTGCATGTCTCATGCACGCCGCCAGCGTTTATCCTGAGCCAGGATCAAACTCTCCGACGATACGAACCGGTCTCGCGACCAGCTCGATAGGTTCGGGGTTTGCCCGCTCACTTACCGGATTACCTGCCACTCTTCACTTGTTAAGGTGCAGCGTCCGATGCCGCAGACGGCGTCCGGCGCAACACTCCCATGTTGGGGCATGGCGCCGGCACTGTCAAACGGCCCGGGGCTCCGCTCCCGCTTTCGGGAGCACCGCCCGCAGGCCGTCGGTCCGGTGGCGCGAAGGCGGATGGTAGGGGCTGCCCGGAGGGCTGTCAAACGGCCCGGCGGCCCGCCCCGAGGCCCTAGATCGGCCCCTCCTGGACGAGCAGGATGAAGGTCGCGCCGGATAGCCAGCACAGGAGCGCGAGCTCGACCGAGCCGCTCGCCCCGAACTGGACGGTGGCGACCAGGTAGACGCCGGCGCCCAGCAGGGCGGCCACGGCCGCCTTCGCCAGCCGCAGGAGGATCTCGTTGACGAGGTTGCTCATCGTTCGGCGGGATCGAGGGCCCGGCGCCCCTGGAGCGCGCGCACGAGCGTCACCTCATCGGCGTATTCGAGGTCCCCGCCGACGGGGATGCCGCGGGCGATGCGCGTGATGCTCTCGACGTGCGCTGCGAGCCGTTCGGCCAGGTACATCGCGGTCGCCTCTCCCTCCAGCGTGGGGTTCGTGGCCAGGATGACCTCCGCGAACGGACGACCGTCGGCGGCGCGTCGGGCGACACGCTCGATCAGCTCGCGGATGCGCAGCCGCTCGGGTCCGATGCCGTCGATGGGCGAGATGGCCCCCTGGAGGACGTGGTAGAGGCCGCGCACGACGCCCGTTCTCTCGAGGGCCAGCACGTCGAGCGGCTCCTCGACGACGACCAGCCGGTCGCGGTCGCGGCCCTCGTCGAGACAGATGGGACAGCGCGGTCCCGAGGCGATGTTGAAGCACTCCTCGCAGAAGACGACCTCGTCGCGCACGGCCACGAGGGCGGTGGCCAGCGTGCGTGCCTCGCTCTCGGGGGCTCGCAGGAGGTGGAACGTCAATCGCTGCGCCGTCTTGGGGCCGATCCCCGGGAGCCGGGTGAACGCCTCGATGAGCCGGGCGACGGGCTCGATCAGCTGGGCCACGGGCGCCTCAGCCGAGGCCAGGCAGGCGAAGGCCGCCGGTGATGGCGGCCATGCGCCGCTCGGCCTCGCTGCGCGCGGTCCGGAGCGCGTCATTGACGGCGGCCGTGACGAGATCCTGCAGCATCTCCACGTCGGCCGGGTCCACGACGTCTGGGTCGATGGCGATCGAGACGAGTTCCTGCTTGCCGGTGACCGTGGCCATGACGGCGCCGCCGCCGGCGCTGCCCTGGATCGTCAGGGTTTCCAGCTCGCCCTGCACGCGGGCCATCTCGGCCTGCATCTGCTGGGCCATCTTGGCGAGGTTGCCGAAGCTCATCCGATCCTCCTAGCTGATCTCGGCGACGTCCACGAGGTCACCGCCGAAGACGCGCCGGGCCAGCTCGAGGGTATCCGCCGCGTCGTCGGGGAGCGGCTCGAGCGCGGCGACGTTGGTGGCGATGCAGCGCACGCCGTAGTCGGCGCCCAGCACGTGGCGCACGGCGTCCTCCAGGACGCGCTTCTTGCGCTCCGCGATGTCGCGCAGGAACGACTGGTCCTCGGGGAAGCCGAGGATGACGATCCCGTCGCGCACCTCGACCGGGCGGCAGGCCTCGATGAGCGGCCGGTTGGCGGGGTTGGCGGAGACCTGCCCCACGAGCTCTCGCCAGCCGCGGCGCAGGCGGTCGAGCGCGTCGCCGGACGTCGGGACCGGGACCGCATCGGGGGACGCGACGGGTTCCGGGGCGGGGCGACGACGCGCCGGAGCCGGGGCCGGCGCAGGGACGTCAGCTGGCGGCGCCGCGGCGGGGCGCATGGGGACGGACGACGGCGTCGTGCTGGGCAGACCGCGCAGCAGGAGCAGTTCGAGTTGGAACCGGAAGCCGCCGGTCGCGCTGCGGGTCGCATCGAGGCCGGCGACCCGCCGGGCAAGCTCGGCCAGGGCGGCGGGCGGCAGATCGGATTCGCCGGCCGAGCCGCCGAGCCGCGCGACGACGACGGCGCGGAGACGGGCCACGACCTGGTCGGCGAAGGCGACGAGATCGCGGCCCTCCGTCTCCAGCCGGTCGATCACGGCGATCCCGGCCAACGCGTCGCCGCGCACGAGGGCGTCGACGAAGGCATCGACGGCGCCGGAATCGGCGAAGCCGAGCAGCTCACGCACGCCGTCCGCGGTGATCGTCTCCGCAGCGGAGCTGAGGAGCTGATCGAGCATCGACTCAGCGTCGCGCATGCCCCCCGCGGCGAGCTCCGCCACGAGCCGCACGGCCGCCGGCTCGGCCGTCCGGCCGTCGTCGACGAGGATGCGCTCCAGCTTGCCCGAGATCTCCGCGACTGAGAGGGGCCGGAAGGTGAAGCGCTGCAGGCGCGAGACGACGGCGGGCCGGATCTGGCTGGGGTTGGTGGTGCAGAAGATGAAGAAGACGTCGTCGGGCGGTTCCTCGAGCGTCTTGAGGAGGACGTCCCAGCCCTCCTTGATGCGCTGCACCTCGTCGATGATGAAGACCTTCCGACGCAGGTCGGCCGGCGCGGTGTAGACACGCGGCAGGAGCTCGCGCATGTCGTCCACCTTGTTGTTCGACGCGGCATCCATCTCGACGACGTCGAGCGCGCGCCCCTCGCGGATGGCGTCACAGGAGGGACAGCGGTCGCAGGGCTCGCCGTCGGCCACGTTGGGGCAGTTGACGGCCTTGGCCAGGATGCGCGCCATGGAGGTCTTGCCGGTGCCGCGCGGCCCGACGAAGAGGAAGCCATGCGCCAGGCGGCCCAGGCGGACGCCGTTGCGCAGCGTCTCCACGACCGCGGTCTGGCCCACGATCTGGTCGAAGCGCTGTGCGCGCCAGCGGCGATAGAGCGCCTGATGGGCGGCGGCCGGAGCTTGGCTCGAAGGGACGGTGGGCACCCGGCCATGATAGGCCGGGTGCAGGGAGGAGCGCTGTGCCGTGCACCCTCCGTCGACCGATGACGCCCGCGCGCCCTCCGTGGCGATCGGCTCGGACCAGGCCGGTCCGCGGCACCCGGCGAACAGCGCTTAACGCTGCTTCCTTCCGGACCTGACGTGGTTCGCGCGTCGCCGCTGCGCGGGACCCGGTCCTCAACGTCGATCGCCCCGGCGGCACTCGCGAACGCGGGCCTCGGGAGGGGATTCAGCCCTGCTGGAGCGGATTGCAGGTACAGGGCACCGCTAGTTCCCCGCCTAGCACGGCCCGCGGATGATACCGCTGCCCGGCGAGACTGGCAGGAGGAAGGATGGCGGAGAGGGCGGGATTTGAACCCGCGATGGGTTGCCCCATACCGCATTTCCAGTGCGGCGCCCTAGGCCACTAGGCGACCTCTCCGCGGGCGGGCCGGCGGCCGGTGAAGGATGGCGGAGAGGGCGGGATTCGAACCCGCGGTGCTTGCGCACACCGCTTTTCGAGAGCGGCACCATCAACCACTCGGACACCTCTCCGCGCGAGAGGATAGCAGAGGGTCGGACGGCGACCGGTCAGGGTCCGATCAGTGCCCTGCCGCGGCGGCGGGGTGGGCGGCGGCCCGTATCCCGTTGGTCCGCAGGACCTCGACGGCGTCATCCTGGAGGATCCCCGAGACCACGTTGAGGCGCCGACCGAGGACGCCGTTGCTGGCCAGCTGGAGCGCCGATCCAGCGGCGCCGGCAATGGGGTCGGGCACCGCGTAGACGAGGCCGTCGACGTCGCTCTCGAGCAACGCACCGACGCACATCGCGCACGGCTCCACGACGGCGTAGATGGTCATGCCCTGGAGCGAGGTCGTGCCCATGCGCTCGGCCGCCTCGCGGATCGTGACCATCACCGCGTGTGCCGTGGGATCGCCGCTGCCCCGGACCTGGTCGGCCGCGCTCGCGACCATGGCGTCGTCGAGCACGCCCACCGCGCCGTCGCAGCGTTCGCCGCGCGCGGCGGCTCCGGCGGCTTCGGCCAGAGCGGCGCTCATATACAGCTCGTAATGCATGGCCCGAATCGTACACCGCGTCGGAGGTGGCGCTACCATCGCCCCGTCGTCCCGAGCAGCGACGAGGGGTGGCCCTCCGCGACACGACGAGGAGCGCATGGCTCGCATCCGACGCATCGGCGTCCTCACCGGCGGTGGCGACGTCCCCGGCCTCAACAGCGTCATCAAGAGCGTCGTCTATCGCTCGACCGAGCTGGGCTACGAGGTTCTCGGCATCCGCCGGGGCTGGGAGGGCCTGACCCACCAGCGCCCGAGCGCCGAGCTCGACCCCGACTACGTGGTCCCGCTCGATCGGGTCAACACGCGGACGATCGACCGTACCGGCGGAACGGTCCTGCACACGTCGCGCACCAACCCGCGCAAGATGGGCGCCGACCGACTGCCCGCGCATCTGTCGGCCGCGCGCGCGGCGACGATGACCGCCGACGGCACGACCTACGACCTGACGCCGGTCGTGCTCGAGAACATCGAGCGACTCGGGCTCGACTACCTCGTGCCCATCGGTGGCGACGACACGCTGAGCTTCGCGCAGACGCTGCACGACCAGGGCGTGCCGCTCATCGCCATCCCCAAGACGATGGACAACGACGTCCAGGGCACCGAATACTGCATCGGCTTCTCCTCGGCCGTCACGCGCGCCAAGGAAGTCATCAACCGCCAACGCACGACGCTCGGCTCGCACGAGCGGATCGGCGTCTTCCGCATCTTCGGGCGCGACTGCGGCTTCAGCGCGCTCTATACGGCCTATGTCACGTCGGCGCGCTGCCTGATCCCGGAGGTGCCGTTCGACCTCGAGCGGCTGATCGCCATCCTGGCCCAGGACCACCGCGACAACCCGAGCCGCTATGCCTTCGTCATCGCCGCCGAGGGCGCCGTCTGGCAGGGTGGAGCCATCCAGGAGGTCGGCGAGGCCGACGCCTTCGGCCACCGCCACAAGGCCAACATCGCCGAGGTTCTCGCGGCCGAGATCAAGGCGCGCACGAAGATCGAGACCGTCTTCTCGGAGCTGACCTACGACCTGCGCTCCGGCGAGCCCGACTCGCTCGACCAGATGGTCGCCATCACCTACGCCAACGTGGCCATGGACCTCATCGCCGCTGGCGTGCGTGGGCGGATGGTCGGCATCCGCGACGGGAAGTACGCCCATTCGCCGCTGCCCGACCCGTCGCTCGGTGCCCGGCGCGTGGACGTGGAGACGATGTACAACATCGAGCGCTATCGCCCGCGCTATATCGGGCTCATGGGGCACCCCCTCCTGCTCGGACAGTCGCTGGCGGCGGCAGACTAGGCGACCGCCTTCGGGCGGGCGGTCATCCGGACGGCCACGACGAGCCCGGACGCCGCAGTCAGGCCGGCCACGACCCAGACCGAGGCCACGAGGCCGAAGCGGTCGGCGATGAGGCCGGCGATGACCGCTCCGACCACGTAGCCCGAGTCCCGCCAGAATCGGTAGACGCCGACCGCCGAAGCGCGCCAGGACGGGTGGGACGCGTCGGCGACGACGGCGATGAGCGTCGGGTAGACCAGCGCGGTGCCGAGGCCGAGGGCCACCGACGCCATGGCCCAGACGGCGAAGTCGGTGCCCAGGGCGATGCCGGCGAGAGCCGCGGCCTGGAAGAGCATGCCCCCGACGATCAGCCTTCGGCGGCCGACCCGGTCCGACAGCGCCCCGGTTCCGATCTGGGTGACGCCCCAGACCGCCGGGTAGATCGCCACGAGAAGCCCGACCTCGCCGAGCGACAGGCCGGCTCGCGTGAAGAGGAGCGGGAAGACGCCCCAGGCCAAGCCGTCGTTGAGGTTGTTCACGAGTCCGGCCTGGCTCGCCGCCGAGAGCGTGGGATCGCGGAATGTACCCGCGGCGACGATGCGTCGCAGGCCTCCCGCGCCGGGCGCATGCGCGTGGGCGATCGCCGTGGCCGCCTCGTGCGCGACGTGCGGGGAAGTCTCGCGCACGAACAGCGCCGAGGCACCGAGCCCGAGGGCGACCACCGCCAGCCCGAGGAGGAACGGCTCCGGGCGCAGGCCTGTCTGCGCCGCGATGAGCCCGGTGACAAGCGCGGCGCCGGCGACCGACA
>JBGPMJ010000148.1:0-6425 GCA_041486935.1 Candidatus Limnocylindria bacterium
CAGGCATGACCGGCGCGATCGAGGTTCGGGCGCCCTGAAGGCTGGGCCAAGTTGAAGGGGCCAGCCCCGACTCCTCAGGTCGCGCCCAGCTGGCTCTCATCGGACGCTCAGGAAGCGGGAGTCCGATAGTGGAGCACGCGACCGCCCATCGATGGCAGCTGACGGTCCAGCACCGCGGGGAAGGAGAGGTTCATGGTTGCCGACGGGACCATCGTCAAGCCAGGGCCCTGGCGACGGGCCTGGGCCGCGCTCGACGAGCGGCTCGGCTTCAGCGCACTCGCCTATCCGGTCCCAGCCCATGCCAACGGCCTGGGCTACATCCTGGGCGGGATCACCTTCTTCGGTTTCGTCATCCTCGCCGCCACGGGGATCTGGCTGGCGCAGTACTACCACCCCACGCCGTCCACCGCGCGCGAGAGCATCGTCTACATCATGAACGTCGCGCCCCTGGGCGACCTCATCCGGGGGATCCACTTCTGGGTCGCCAACATCGTCATGGCGACCGTGCTGCTGCACATGGGGCGCGTCTTCGCGACCGGCTCCTACAAGCGGCCGCGGGAGGCGAACTGGCTCATCGGCCTCGGCCTGCTGGCGATCACGCTCGGCCTGGTCTTCACCGGCACGGTCCTCAAGTGGGACCAGGAAGGCTTCGAGGCGCTCGGTCACAACGTGGAGATCGGCAACCTGCTGGGCGCCTTCGGGTTCTGGTTCTCCCCTGAGTTCACGACGAGCCTGCCCATCGTGGGGCGGCTCTACATGGCCCACATCGTGATCCTGCCCGGCCTGGGTGTGCTCCTCCTGGTCGCGCACTTCCTGCTCGTCAAGCACCACGGCATCTCGGCGCTCCCGGCCCAGGCGGACGCCGCGCTCGGCGGCGGTCCGACCCCGGCCCCGGGCGGCTCCACCTTCACCGCCCATCTGGTGCGCATGGCTGGCTTCGGGCTCCTGATGCTCGCCGTGGCGACGATCATCTCGCTCGTCGTGCCGGCCGGCCTCGGGCCGCGCCCCATCCCCGGCGTCGAGAACACGAAGCCGCCGTGGATGTTCCTGCCCTTCTACCCCTTCGAGGACTGGTTCGGGCTACCGGCGCTGCTGTGGGTCCCGGTGATCCTGTTCGGGGCCCTCGCCGCCGTCCCGTTCGTCGATCGAAACCCCTACCGCTCGCCGGCGCGTCGTCGGGTGTTCATCGCCCTCGGTGCGATCGTGGCCATCGCGGCCGTCGCGCTGGTGCTCTACGCGCTGGTCACGGCCCCCCAGGCGCACATCCAGGGGGCGATGTGATGGCCGCGGTGTTGTTCCGACTGATCCTCCTGGCGGTCGGCCTGGGTGTCGTCGAGATCGGGCTTGGGGGCGGGCTCGTGGAGGGTTCGCTCGCGGGCTGGGCGCTCGTGCTCCTCGTCGGCCTTCCGCTCGTCGTCGCCGGCTCCGCCGGCTTCATGGCCCCCCTCCTGGGCGGACCGCAGACGAAAGGCAGGTCCACCGATGCGTAGGGCGACCGCGTTCGCCATCATCTTCGGCCTGGCGCTCTCGCTCGCCGCGGCGCTCGCCGTGCTGGCTCACGGGGGCAGCGGCGAGGCGAAGATCGTAGTCGAGCCCGCCAGCGTGACCGCGGGTGACTCGGTCGTCCTCGCTGGGAGCGGACTCGAGCCGGACAGCGACCGTGTTCTCCTCCTGGCCGGCGGGGACCTCGTCGTCGAATTCGGCACCGTCAAAACGGACGCCGAGGGGATGTTCTCCAAGGAGCTGACCATTCCGAGCCATCTGCCGTCCGGCAACTACGAGCTCCGGGCGATCGGCGACGAGACGCTGACGACGCCCCTCGCCGTCACGGCGCTCGCCGGTGGGGCAGGGACATCGCCAGCCGCGAACGACGCCAGCGAGACGGTCCTGCCGCGTGAGCGCACGTCGTTCGAGTTCGGCGCGATCTTCGTCTTCGTCGCCCTCACGAGCATCGTGGGCGCGCTGCTCGTCTGGCGCGCCGAGCGGTTCCGGGGCCCGGCCCGCGCTTGACCCCCAAATCGCCGGGCTGGCGTCTACGTGCCCTGATCGCGGCGGCGACGGTGCTCGCGCTCCTGGGCGGCACGGTCCTCGTGCTCCTGTCGCCGCCCATCGTCCACGTGGGGCTGGACTACGCCGGTTCGGCTGCCCGGCTCGGGATCAGCTCCGACGAGGCGTATCGGCTGTCGGATCGGGCGATCCGCGAGCTTCTGGTCGGCCCGGGCACCTTCGCGTTCTCGATGGGCGAGGGCGGACCGCGCTTCCTCGACGCATCGGAGGCGTCACACCTGCGCGACGTTCGCGTCGTGTTGTTCGGCCTGCTGCTCATCCTGGGGACGGCGGTGGCGGTCCTGGTGGTCGGGTTCGTCCGGGCCCGTCGGTCGGCCTGGTTCTGGGCGGCCGTCCGGTCCGGGGCGGCGATCGTCGTGGCGGCCTTCCTGGCGATCGGAGCGGTGCTCGTCGTCGCCTTCGACGCCGCCTTCACACTCTTCCACCTCGTCTTCTTCCCAGGCGGGAACTGGAGCTTCGATCCCACGCGACAGCGGATGGTGCAGCTCTATCCGACCCCCTTCTGGGAGTACGCGGCGGCCTCGCTCGCCGTGTTGAGCGTGGCGGCCGGTCTGGCGGTCCTGTGGGTCGCCCGCCGATCTTCTCAGGAGGCTCTCAGGTAGGGCTCACCGCCGGCTCACCCGTCGCTCCCAAGCTGCCGGCATCATGCTGGGAGGATCCCTGGAATGAACCTGCCGATCGTCGGGGGCGAGCGCGGTGCCGCCGTGAGGCACGCCCAGCGCGCCGCCGGCCAGACGGCGGCCCTCGCAGCGATCATCGCGAGCGGCCGGCCCTTCAGCGAGGTCGCGCAGCAGGTTCTCGCCGCTCGCGGGTCACTGGACGCGCTGCTGGTTCGACTCGTCGAGCTGGAGCTTCGTGACTGCCTGCCCGGCCGGGAGATGCGCCACGAGGTGGATGAGCTGCTGCGGACGGCACTCGGACGGACATCGCCCGGCCGCACGGCGCCGCGCCGCCGCCCGATCCCATCGCACCAGGGCCGGTCGTCGATCACCCCGCCCCCGACCCACGATCTCGCAGAGAGGACGTCGCGATGACTCGTCGATCTCGAACGGCTCGCTTCGCAGGCCAGCATCCGCCCGGGCAGCGCACGGCGACCCCGCCCGCGCGTCGATCCATCGCGTCGACGCTGCCCCGTCCGCTCCGGCTGGTCGCCTTCGCGGCGATCACCGTGCTGGTCGGTGGGGTGGCGCTCGCCCTTGTCGCCGGTCGCCTCCAGGGACCCACGCCGACCGACGCGATGGCCGTCCAGGTTCACGCCAGCATGGGCGGCTTCGAGCCCGGCGCGCTGACGGTCAAGGCCAGCCAGGCCGTTCGCGTCGAGTTCTCCAGCATGGACACGGCCTTCCACAGCGACGGCGGCGGGTGGCACCAGCTGGCCATCGACGAGCTCGGCATCGACTGGAAGGTTGGCCCGGAGGGCAGCGAGGTCTTCACGTTCACGGCGCCCGACAAGCCCGGAACGTACGGCTGGTACTGCGACATCTGCTGCGGCGGGAAGGAGAACCCCTCGATGCAGGGCGTGCTCACGGTCACGGCCTGATGCGCGCGGCGACCGGTGCCCCCGTCGCTCGTCCCCGCCTGTTCCTGATCATCGCCGGGCTGGTCGTGGCGGCCTCAGCCGCCGCGGTCCTCGTCGTCGCGCCACGCGCGGCCGACCACCAGGCGCTCTCCGACCTGAGCGTGCCCGCGATCGTCGCAGCGGGCGTCCTCGACGGCTTCAACCCCTGCGCCTTCGGGGTCCTGATCCTCTTCGCCACGTTCGCCTTGGGCCTCGCGGCGCGCCAGTCGCTGTCGACCGGTGGCATCGCGCCCGACGTCCGAGGCGCGAGCCGAACCGTGCTGGGACTCGGTTCCTTCTTCGTGCTGGGCGTCCTGGTCACGTACTTCCTGCTCGGTCTGGGCCTGCTGACGGTGCTCGCCTCCCTCACCGACTTCGGCGGCAACCACCTGCCCAGCCGGATCGCGGCCCTCGTCGCGATCGGCCTGGGACTGTGGATGATCCGCGACCTGCTCCTTCCGGACGCCGGCTGGAAGCTGGAAGCACCGCACGCACTCCACGGCCGGATGCGCGACTGGGCGCGCGTGGGCTCGCCCACCGCGCTGTTCGGCGGCGGCGTGCTGATCGGCCTCTGCACGGTGCCCTGCAGCGGCGCCGTCTACCTCGGCGTCGTGGCGCTCCTCGGCGCAAGCGGGACGGTGGCGGCGGGCCTGGGCGGCCTGGTCCTCTACAACCTCGCCTACATCGCGCCGCTCGTCGTGCTCCTCGTCCTGGCCAGCCGGCCCGGCCTGATCCGGGTCATCAATCGCTGGCACCTCGAGCACGCCGGCGGCACGAAGCTCGTCCTGGCGGCGGTCGTGCTGGTACTCGGGTTCGCGATCCTCCTGACGGTGTAGTCCTCCTCAGTACAGATCCAGCGGGTCCACGAGTCGGTCTCCCATCTCGACCCGCAGATCGAGGTGCGGCCCGGTCGCCCAGCCGGTCGAGCCGACCCATGCGATCCGCTCGCCGGCGCTGACCTGGTCACCGCGCGCGACCGCCACGCCCTGGTTGTGGTTGTAGGTCGAGACCATCCCGTCGGGGTGACGGATCACCACGACATTGCCGCCGCCGTTCGTCTTCCAGCCCGCCCAGGTGACCGTTCCGCTCGCGATCGCGCGCACGGTCGTCCCGGCGGGCGCGGCGATGTCGATGCCCGGGTGCCCGGCCGAGAAGCGGGAAGTGATCGTGCCCCGCACCGGAAGAGGCCAGAGGAGCCGGCCGGCCATGGGTCTGCCAACGGCCGAGGACGAGGATCGGGTCGTGGTGGGCGCCGTCGGTCGGGCCGGCATCGGCGCACCGCCCGGGATGAGCACACGCTGGCCGGCGACGAGCCGCCGAGGATCCACCCCGTCGTTCCAGCGCAGGATCGGCTGGAGACCGGCCCGATGCCAGATCGCGATCTGCCACAGCGTTTCGCCCCGACGGACGACGTGCACGGGGCCCGTCGGCGGTGCGGGATCGGGAGCAGGCACTGGCCCTGCCGTCACTGCGGTCTCGGTCGCAGGGTCCGAGTCCAGGTTTCGCCCGGCGCGTCCGACGAGCTGGGCGCCCGCGGGGCCGTCCTCTGCGGGTAGCGTGAACGGCCTGAACGCCTCGGGCGGGATCGGACGCGGCGTCGTCACTGGTCGCCCTTGGATCGGCTGTGAGGCACTTGCCAGGGCAAGGAGCCCGGCGATGGCGATCATCCCCGCGAACCCGACCGCGAGGCGCACGGGTGCAGGTGGCATCGAGTTGCGCAATGAGGGTCCTCCTAGGGTCGGCGAGGTGGCTCCGGGGAGCCGTTCCGGCCGAAACTCATGCGCCGGCGCGCCCGTGGCGGGCACGCGGCGCACCCGCAGAGGCTGGCGATCCGACCTGAGTCGGGCCTGAGAGGAGGCTGGCAGCTTGCTGAAACGCGATCCCGTGGGCGCTGTCCCGCGCCGGCGGGGAGCGTTCTCAGCCGGGCGTTAGCCGGTCCTCATCGGGGACTCAGGTCCATCCGCTGGACTCGGGCCATGCCGGACCTGCTCGTGACGCTGCTCCTCGTCGCCGCCATCCTGCTCGTCGCCGACCTGCTCTTCGCGGGCGGCGCGATGACGATGACCGGCATGTCGGCCATGGCGGGCGCCGTGGCCCATCCGTTGGCCGCCGGGGCGCTTGTCGTGCTCGTCATCGTGCTCGTATTGGCCCTCGGGGGCTCGGGGTAGCCATGCTGGAGCAGGCGGTTCGGGCGCGGCTCGAACCCACGGGCTACCAGGTCGTCGAGGTGACCGTTCACACCGGTTACCGGCCGAGCGCGATCCTCGCCAGGGCCGGCCTGCCGCTGCGGATCGTCTTCCGGCGGGAGGACGACGACGCCTGCTCGGAACGCGTCGTCTTCTCCGCACCGCGGCTGGAACGCCGCTTGGCCCCGACCGGCACGACGACGGTCGATCTCCCCGCGCAGCCAGCCGGCGAGATCCGGTTCACCTGCGGCATGGGCCGCTATCGCGGCCACATCGAGCTGGTCGACGAGCGTCGGTCGTCGATCCTGGGCCGGTTCCGAGATCGGCTGTCCCGCCTCGAGGCGCCGCTCGGAACGGCGCTCATCCTGTGGATCTGCTCGCTCCCGTTCATCGCCCTGCTGGCGGTGATCGCCCTCGACGCCACCGCGGCTGTCGCGGCCGCCGCCGCCGCCCTCATCGCCTGGCTCGTTGGGTGCCTGTGGGCATCCCGCGGCTCGGCGCAGTCGACATAGGAGATCCCGATGCCGTTCGTCATCGACATCGACCCGGTCGCGTTCACGCTGGTCGGCATCCCGGTGCGCTGGTACGGGCTGATCTTCGTCGGCGCCGCCGCC
>JBGPMJ010000149.1:0-6412 GCA_041486935.1 Candidatus Limnocylindria bacterium
ATCCACTACCAGCAGGGCGACTTCACGACGCCCGAGGCGTACCGGGTCCTGGCCGAGCACCTCGACCGTATCGACGCCGCGCGCGGCACGCGCGGCAACCGGCTCTTCTACCTGGCCACGCCGCCATCCGCCTACGGGCCGATCGTGGAGAACCTCGGCAGGGTGGGACTCGACCGCGAGCCGCGCGGCGGGGGCTGGGCGCGCATCGTCATCGAGAAGCCCTTCGGCCACGACCTCGAGTCGGGGCGCGCGCTCAACCGCGAGGTGCTGCGCGTGTTCAGGGAGTCGCAGGTCTACCGCATCGACCACTACCTGGGCAAGGAGACGGTCCGCAACATCCTCGTCTTCCGCTTCGGCAACGGCATCTTCGAGCCGGTCTGGAACCGGCGCTACATCGACCACGTGCAGATCACCGTGGCCGAGGACCTGGGCATGGAGGGGCGCGGCTCGTTCTACGAGGAGGCCGGCGCGACGCGCGACATCCTCCAGAACCACATGCTGCAGCTGCTCAGCCTGGTGGCCATGGAGCCGCCCATCGCCTTCGAGGCCTACGCCCTGCGCGACGAGAAGCTGCGCGTGCTGCGCTCGGTGGATCCCGACTGGACGGCCGAGCGCGTGCGCCGCGACGTGGTGCGCGGCCAGTACGGCCCGGGCTGGGTGGGCGGCGTGCACGTGGCCGGCTATCGCGACGAGCCGGAGGTGGCCGCCGACTCCGAGACGGACACCTTCGTCGCCCTCCGCCTCGAGGTCCAGAACTGGCGCTGGGCAGACGTGCCCTTCTACCTGCGCACCGGCAAGCGGCTGCCCAAGCGGACGACCGAGATCGCCATCCAGTTCAAGCGGCCGCCGCTCATGCTCTTCCGGGAGTCGACCAGCGACCCCGAACCGAACCTGCTGGCCCTGCGCATCCAGCCCGACGAGGGCATCCTGCTGCGCTTCGCGGCCAAGGTGCCCGAGCTCGGCCTCGACGTGCGCAGCGTGAACATGGACTTCACCTACGGCAGCTCCTTCTCGACCGAGGCACCCGAGGCGTACGAGACGCTGATCCTCGACGCGATGCTGGGCGACGCCTCGCTGTTCACCCGCGCCGACGAGGTCGAGGCCGCCTGGGGCATCGTTTCGCCCATCGAGGAGTTCGCGGCCGGCGCTACCCCGAGCGATGAGCTGCGCGTGCACCCGTACGAGGCCGGGACCTGGGGCCCGGAGGCCGCAGACCGGCTCATCGAACGGGAAGGGCGACGCTGGCGAAGGCTGTGAACGTGGGCGGCGAGCCGATCGCGATCGTCGCGGGCGCCCGGCGCTGGACGGCCCGGGCCACGAGCGTGCCCGGGATCGATGCCGAGCTGTCGCGCATCTGGAGCGCGGCGGCGCGCGAGTCGCACGAGGCCCACCTCTCGGCGCGGGCGCCCGCCCTGGCGCTGGGCGACCCGCACCTGGCCGGCCGGCTCGACGTGGCCGGCGAGCTGGACGTGCGCATGCGCACGTCCGTCCTCACGCTGGTGGCGGTGGCCCATCGACCGGAGACGTCCGAGCGTGCCCTCGACGCGATCAACATGCTGGCCACGCGGCACCCCTCGCGGGCGCTCGTGCTCTGCCCGGGCGATCCGGGCGGGCCCTCCTGGATCGACGCGGGGATCTCCGCCCAGTGCCGGATCGCCGGGCGAAGCGGCGCGGAGACCTGCACCGAGCAGATCGTCGTGCGCACCGGCGGCGAGATCGAGGAGCACCTGGCCGGGCTCGTGCAGCCGCTGCTCATCCACGACCTGCCGGTCGTCCTCTGGTGGCTCGACGACCCGCCCATCGGCCGCCACCGTTTCGGCGACCTGCTCGCCATCTGCGACCGGCTGCTGGTGGACTCCGGCTCGTTCGGCGGCGATGGCGGCGCCGTGCATCTGGCGGCGCTGGCCGAAGTGTGCGCGGCGAGCCGGCCCGTCGTGCACGACATCGGCTGGATGCGCCTGACGCTGTGGCGGGAGCTGCTGGCCGGGCTCTTCGAGCACCCCCTCCTCGCGCCGGAGCTGCCGGCCGCGCGCACGCTGCGCATCGACGTCCTGCGCCCGGGCCACGCGCTGCGCCTGACGAAGGCGGCCCTCTTCGCCGGCTGGCTGGCCGCGGCGCTGGGCTGGGTGGTCGTGGCGCCGCTGGCGGCATCGCGTGGCGGCGACGGCGCGCTCGTGGGGACCTTCCGGGGGGAGCGGGGCGCGGTGCGGGTCGAGGTGCGCCCGGTCCGCGATGCCGGTGACGCGAGGCTGCGCTCCCCGGGCTCGCTGGTGCGCGTCGAGCTGGAGCTGGGCCGGCGCGGTCACGAGGTGCGCGCCCGGGTGACGCGCCAGGCGGACCACCTGCTCGCCACGGCCGACTGGTCGGGTGCCGAAGTCAGCCGGCGGGCGGGACGGCTCGAGCCGTTCGGCGAGGCGCCCTACCTCGCCGAGGCCCTCGAGCGGGCCGGTCCAGACCGGCTCCTCGCCCGGTCGATCGAGCAGGCCGTGCAGCTGCTGGGGGAGTGACCGCGATGGCCGAGGTCGTCGTCCTGCCCGATCCCGAGGCGCTCGCGGACGCGGCCGCCGAGCGGGTCGTGGGCGTGCTCGCCGCCGCGGTCGCCGGGCGCGGCATCGCGCACGTCGCGCTGACGGGCGGCTCCACGGCGGTCGCGCTCTACGTCCGCCTCGCCACGTGGCCACGCCGCGAGGCCGTTGACTGGTCGCGCGTCGAGCTGTGGTGGGGCGACGAACGCTACGTCCCGCCCGACCACGCGGCCTCGTGCGCCCGCCTCGCGCTGGACATCCTCCTCGACATCGGCGACGGCGGAGCGGGCCTGCCCGTCGCGGCAGAGCGCATCCACCCCTTCCCGGTCGAGGCGGCGATCGGCGAGGGGCTGGGCGCGGCCTGGGCGGCGAGGACCTACGCCGAGCGGCTGCGGGCGCGCGTCCCGGCCGGCCGCGACGGGTTGCCCGTCCTCGACCTCGTCCTGCTGGGCATGGGCGCCGACGGCCACATCCTGTCGGTGTTCCCGGGTAGCGCGGCGCTGGCCCCGGGAGCGCCGCTCGCGATGGCCGTGCCGGCGCCCACGCATATCGAGCCGCACCTGCCCCGGCTGACTCTGGACCCGCGCGTGGTCGCCGTGGCGCGGCACGTTCTCGTCATGTGCCACGGCGCGGCGAAGGCGGGGCGGGTGGCCGAGGTGCTGGAGGGACCGCTGGACGTCGCGCGGCTGCCGGCGCAGCTCACTCGCGGCGACAACGCCGTCTGGCTGCTCGATGCGGCGGCCGCCGCGAAGCTCATGACGCGCCGACGGCCCAGAGGGCCATAGCGGCCGCTCTCAGCCGAGCACGGCGGCCTCCTCCGCCCGGAGCACGGCGTAGCGCGGCTTGATGACCGAGTTGATGAGGCGCAGCCGCTCGTCGAACGGCGCGAAGGAGCTCTTCGCGCCGTTCAGCGTCAGCCACTCCATCTCGCCCAGGTCGATGCCGAAGAGCTCGACCAGGGCGGCGAACTCGGATGAGAGCGACACGCCGCTCATCAGTCGGTTGTCGGTGTTCAGGGTCACCCGGAAGCGGAGGCGGCGCAACAGGTCGATGGGGTGGTCGGCCAGGCTGGCCACGGCGCCGGTGTGGACGTTCGAGGTGGGGCACATCTCGAGCGGCACGCGCCGGTCGCGCACGAAAGCGGCCAGCCGCCCCAGCCGGACCGATCCGTCGGGCTCCTGCGTGACGTCGTCGACGAGGCGCACGCCGTGGCCGAGGCGCTCGGCGCCGCACCACTGCAGCGCCTCCCAGATGGACGGCAGCCCGAAGCTCTCGCCGGCGTGGATGGTGATGTGGAAGTTCTCGTGGCGGATGAAGTCGAACGCGTCGAGGTGGCGGGTCGGGCGATAACCGGCCTCCGGGCCGGCGATGTCGAAGCCGACGACCCCCTCGTCGCGATGACGAACGGCGCACTGGGCCACCTCGACCGACCGCGCCGCCTGGCGCATCGCCGTGGCGATCATCTTCATGACGATGGGCCGGCCGGCGGCCGCTGCGCGCTCCATGCCCAGCCGGAAGCCCTCGAGGTTTGCCTGTACGACCTCGTCGAGCGTCAGGCCGCGCTCCGTCGACAGCTCGGGCGCGTAGCGCACCTCGGCGTAGACCACGCCGTCTGCGGCCAGGTCCTCGGCGCACTCGGTGGCCACGCGGATGATCGCGTCGCGCTCCTGGAGGACCCCGACCGTGTGGGCGAACGTCTCGAGGTACAGCTCGAGCGACTTGCGGTCGGCGCCCCGCCGGATCCAGGCCGCAAGGTCGGTCGGATCGGTCGTCGGCAGCCCGTCGTAGCCGAACTCGGCGGCCAGGTCGACCATGGTGGTCGGGCGCAGGCCGCCGTCGAGGTGGTCGTGAAGGAGCACCTTGGGCGCGCGGCGGATCGTCTCGACGGTGAGCATCGACGTCATCCTCGCACGTGGCACTGGGCGCTGGCTATCCCCGCCGCTGGGCTCATGCGGCGATGAGGGCGACGCCGACGAGCGCCAGGGCCACGCCGAGCGCCTGTGCCCGGCGCAACCGCTCCCCGAGGACGAGCCGCGCGAGGACGATCGTCGCCACCGGGTAGAGCGACGAGAGCACCGCCGCCACGCTGAGCCCCCCCTGCGCGTTGGCCATGACGAAGAACGCGTTGCCGAGCAGGTCGCCCAGGCCGATCGCGATGAACATCGGCCAGCGGCCCGTGGGTCGCCCCCCCGGCCGCAGACGCGCCACGGCGATGGCCGCGCCCAGCACCGACCCCGTCCGCGCCGCAACCAGCGGCCACCATGTCTCACCGCCGGTGCGGGCCGCCTGGTCGATGGCCAGGTAGAAGCCGGCGAAGCCGATGCCGGCGGCGACCACGAGTGGCAGCACGCGCCACAGCTCGCCCCTCCCCTGGCCCGAGCGGGTCCACGAGACGGCCGCCACGGCGGCCAGCCCACAGGTGACGCCCACGAGATGGAGCGGGGAGACGGCGTCCCCGAGCAGGAGGCCGGCGGCGGCGGGCAGTCCCGCGCCCATGACGCCCACGAGCGGCGAGCCGACGCTCATCGTGCCCACGGCCAGGACCCGATAGAGCGCCAGGATGCCGCCCAGGCCGGCCAGGCCCGCGACGATGCCCCAGGCCAGCGGGAGTGGGCCGGGGAGGGCCTCGTGGGCCGCCAGCGCCAGGCCCAGCGCGCCGGCGAACCCGACGGCCTGGCTGAGCGCGACCGTCGGCAGGGCCCCGACGGCTCGGGTGGCGAGGCCGCCGAGGAAGTCCGCGCTGCCCCAGGAGGCGGCTGAGGCGAGGCCGAGGACGACGCCGAGCGGGTTCAGACGGCGCCGACCGACGCCTCGTCCGGCGCCTGCGTGTCCCGCTCGGTCGGGGCGGGCAGCACCACGACCCGGTCGGCCACGTCGTCGTAGCGGTCCGAGGTGGTCAGGTAGATGACCTGAAGCTCGGCTGCGGTCTCGCGCAGGAGCTGCAGCGCCTCGCGCGCACGGACGTCGTCGAAGGTCAGGAAGGGATCGTCGAAGACGAGCGGCGGGCGGCGGTCCTGCGTCACCTGGCGCACCAGCCCGAGGCGCGCCGCGAGGTAGAACTGGTCGAGCGTGCCCTGGGAGAGGGAGCGCACATCCACCCAGTCGCCGCTCTCGGGAGAGAAGACGCTGAAGGTCAGCTCGGCCTCGTCCACGCGGATGCGCCGGTAGCGGCCTCCGGTGATGCGCGCCACGTCGCCGGCCATGCGCTTCTCCAGGAAGCGGGCGGCCTTCCTCATGGTCGCCTTCTCGGCCGCGTCGAGGGTCTCGAGCGTCGTGCGCAGGATGCGCAGGCGCCGCTCGGCGGCGGCCAGCCGCTGGCGCGCCTCGAAGAGCTGTTCGGCGACGACGGCCACGGCCTCCGCATCGACCGTGTTGGCGTCCACGCGGCCCTCGGCGTTGGCCATCTCGTGCATCGCCCGCTCGCGCTCGGCCTGGCTGGCGCGTACGGCGGCCTCGTAGCGTTCCCGCGACCTGGCGGGCTCGGCGCCGATCTCGCCCATGCCGGCCAGGGCATGCCTGGCCTGCTCGGCCTCGGCCGCGGCGGCGTCGCGCAGCCGCGCCACGTCGTCGGAGGGCACCTTGTCGCCGAGGAGCCCCTTCTGCTCGGCCTTGAGCTGGTCGATGGCGGCGACGTGGGCCGTCTCGGCCTCCAGGAGCGACTCCACGGCGGCCACATCGGGCAGCTCGAGCACCTCGAGCTCGCCGTCGCGCCGCGCCTCGGTGTCGCGGAGCGCCTGCTCGATCTCCGAGCGACCGCGCAGGCGACGCGAGATCTGCTCCTCGCGCAGGACATTCTGGCGGCGCACGTCGGAGCTGCGGCGCTGCTGGACGAATGCCGTCGCGCCGATGAGCAGACCGAGGCCGGCGATGCCGAGGCCGACGAAGCC
>JBGPMJ010000150.1:0-6331 GCA_041486935.1 Candidatus Limnocylindria bacterium
ATCGAATGCAGCAGGCCCACGGTGTAGGGATGCGACGGCTTCGCGAACAGCTCGGCGGTGGGCGCTGTCTCGACGATGTAGCCGGCGTACATGACGTTGATGCGCTGCGTCATGCCGGCGACCACGCCCAGGTCGTGGGTGATGAGGATGGCGGCCGTGCCGGTCTCGGTCGTGAGGCGCTGCAGCAGCTCCAGCACCTGCGCCTGGATGGTCACGTCCAGGGCCGTCGTCGGCTCGTCGGCGATGAGCAGCTTCGGCTCGAGGGCGAGGGCCATGGCGATCATCACGCGCTGGCGCATGCCGCCGCTGAACTGGTGGGGGAACGCGCGCAGGCGGTTCTCCGGCTGGGGGATGCCGACGATGGTCAGCAGCTCGATGGCCCGCGTCCGTGCTTCCTCGTTCCCCACCTTGCGATGCGCCTGGATGGTCTCCACCATCTGCTCCTCGATGGTCAGCACGGGGTTGAGGCTGGTCATGGGGTCCTGGAAGATCATGGCTATGTCGCGGCCGCGCATCTCCCGCATCTCGGCCTCGCTACAGGCGAGCAGGTCCTGGCCGTCGAAGCGGACGGTGCCGCCCTCGATGCGCCCGGCGGGCTTGGGCAACAGGCGCATGATGGCCAGGCTGGTCACGCTCTTGCCACAACCCGACTCGCCCACGATGCCCAGCGTCTCGCCCTCGTCGAGGTCGAACGAGACGCCGTTCACGGCGTGGATCGTGCCCTCGTGGGTGCGGAAGCGGACGACGAGGCCGTCGACCGAGAGGAGTGCCATCGCGTCCTACTTCTTCAGCCGCGGGTCGAGCGACTCGCGCAGTCCGTCGCCCAGCAGGTTGAAGCCGACCGCGCTGATCACGATGGCCAGGCCTGGGAAGAAGATGAGGTACTGCGCCGAGCGCAGGAACTTCGTCGAGTCCTGCAGCATCGTGCCCCACTCGGCCGTGCGCGGGTCGGCCGGACCGAGCCCGAGGAAGCCAAGGCCGGCCACGTCGATGATGGCCGTGGCCAGGGCCAGGGTCGCGGCGACGATGATCGGCGTCAGCGAGTTGGGCAGCATGTGCCGCAGCAGGAGCCGCCGGGAGGGCACGCCGACCGAGCGGGCGGCCACCACGTAGTCGGCCTCGCGTACGGCCAGCAGGCCGCCGCGCAGGAGGCGCGCGAAGATCGGCGCGTTCGTGACCGCCACGGCGATGGTGATCTGCGGCAGTCCCCGGTCGAGCCAGGCCACGATGCCGATCGCGAGCAGGATGCCGGGGATGGCCAGGAGCACGTCCACCACACGCATGAGCACGTTGTCAACGCGACCACCGACGGCGCCGGCGATGGCACCGATGGTGCCACCGAGAAAGACCCCGACGATCACCGACCCAAGGCCCACCAGGAGGCTAATGCGGGCCCCGTAGAGGACGCGGCTCAACTCGTCCCGGCCCTGGATGTCGGTGCCCATGAAGTGCGCCGAGCTGGGCGCCTGGAGGCTGTTGGCCAGCGCGCCGGCGTTGGGGTCGTAGGGGGCGATCCACGAGGCGAAGATGGCCGTGCCGGCGAAGAGGACGATGAAGACGACCCCGACCATCGCCACGCGGTTGCGCAGCAGCCGGCGCGCCGCATCGCCCCACAGGCCGCGGCTGGCGCGGGGCGCGACGCGCGCGATGGCCACGGACGGCGCAGTCATCTCAGGCATACCGGATGCGCGGGTTGATGAAGGCGTAAGCGATGTCCACGATGAGGTTCACGGCCAGGAAGATGAGCGCGAAGATCAGGATCGTGGACTGGACCACGAAGTAGTCGCGGTTGCCGATGGCGTCGACGACCCAGCGGCCCACACCATTCCAGGCGAAGACCGTCTCGGTGATGACCGCGCCGCCCAGCAGGCCCCCCACCTGCAGGCCGATGACGGTGACCACCGGCAGCCAGGCGTTGCGCATGATGTGGCGATCGTCGATCCGCCGCTCGCGCAGGCCCTTGGCGCGTGCCGTGCGCACGTAGTCCTCGTTGGCGACCTCGATGACCGAGGCGCGCGTGATGCGCGTGATGATGGCCAGCGGAATCGAGCCGAGCGCGATGGCGGGCAGGATCAGGTGCCGCACTCCGTCGATGAAGGCGCTCAGCTTCTGGTCGAACGTCCAGCCCGGCATCAGCCAGGTGTCGATGAGCACGAAGTTCGTCTGCAGGTCCAGCGCCGTCCGGGGATCGAGCCGGCCGGAGGCGGGCAGGACCTTGAAGTAGACGGCGAAGATGACCTGCAGGGTCAGCCCGAGCACGAAGACCGGGATGCTGATGCCCAGCAGCGAGAAGACCGTCACGGCGCCGTCGGGCCAGCGCTGGGCATGGCGGGCCGCGAAGCGGCCCAGCGGGATGCCCACGCCCGCGGCGAAGATCATGGCCGCCAGCGTCAGCTCGACCGTGCCCGGGAAGCGTCGCAGGAACTCCGCCAGGACGGGCTGGTTGTTGATGAAGCTCGAGCCGAAGTCGCCGCGCAGCAGGTCGCCCAGGTAGCCGACGTACTGGATCGGAAGCGGGTCGTTGAGCCCGAGGTAGGCGCGCATGTCGGCGATGCGCTGCGCGGTCGCGTGCTGCCCGAGGATGGCCGTGGCCGGGTCGCCGGGCAGGAGGTGGATGAAGGCGAAGAGCACGATGGACAGGCCGAACAACACCGGGATGGCGCCGAGCACGCGGCGGACGATGTACCTGGTCACGGCCTGAGCGGTGTGCCTCGATGGGACGATCCCCCGGGACCGCGGTGGCCCCGGGGGATCGAGCTACGGATCGCTGCCAACGCCGGTCCGTCCACCGCGGACGGCCGGCGTGCGGGGGCTAGTGGTCGGCGAGCCAGACCGTGTTGAACAGCTCGGTCAGCGTGGAGTTGGGCACGAAGCCCTTCACGTAGAGCTGCGCCGCGGCCGGCGGCTTGGAGCTCAACATCGGAACGCTCGGCATGTCGGCCGCGATGAGATCCTGGGCCTGCTGCCAGTACTCCTTGGCCTTGTCGAGACTGTTCGTCTTGAGCGCGTTGTCCATGGCCTGCCACATCGCGTCGTTCTTGTAGCCGAACTCCTCGTTCGGACCGAACGTGTTGTCGCTCCGAGCTCGGTAGCCGAAGAACGCCGTGCTGAGGAAGTTGTCCGGACCCGCCCAGTCGCAGGTCCAGCCGATGAGCCACAGCGGGTAGTTGCCTCCGGACTCGGCCGAGAGGTAATCGGGGCGCCACGTGGCCGTCTTGGGGTTCGGCTTGAAGCCGACCGCCTCGAGGTCGCGCAGGATGGCCTCGAACTCACCCTTCGGGTCCGGCATGTACGGCCGGGCCACGTCCGACGGGTACCAGAAGTCGAAGCTGAGGTCGGTCACGCCCGACTCGGCGATGAGCGCCTTGGCCTTCTCGGGTTCGTAGGTGGGCAGGTTCAGCGCCTTGTAGCTGAAGAACCCGGGCGGCATCCAGTTGTCCGCCACGACCGCCTGGCCGGCGTAGAAGGTGTCGATGATCGCCTGCTTGTTGACGGCGTAGGCCACGGCCTGGCGGATCTTCAGGTTGTCGAACGGCTTGTGCGTCTGGTTGATCGACAGGTTGAACAGGTTGCACGAGCCACCACGGTCGATGGCCTGCAGCGTGGCGTCACCCTCGACGGTCTTGCCGTCGATCGGCGAGAGCGTCTGGGCGAAGTCGATGCCGACCGACTGGAGCGCGTTCAGCGTTGCCGTCGAATCGGCGAAGTTCGTCTGGAACTTGATGCCGTCGAGGTACGCGGCGTGTGCCGTGTCCCAGTAGTCGGCGTTCTTCACGAGGGTGACATGGTCACCCGGGACCCATTCCTTGAACTTGAAGGGGCCCGTGCCGGTCATGGCCCCGGCGCCGCCCTGCGCGTAGGTGTTGTTGGCGAAATCGGGGTCATTCGCCTTGCCCAGCGCCAGCGCGGTGGGGCTGGAGATGAAGAACGGCGTCAGGGTCTGGGTGGTCAGGAAGGCCGAGTTCGGCGCCTTCAGCTTGATGGCCACCTCGGTGGGGCTGTTGACGGTGACCGAGTCGACCACCGGCTTGAGCGCGACGTCGATGTAGTACGTGTACTCGAGCTTGCTGTAGGCGTCGGGGATGTTGAGCCAGCGGTCGTAGTTGAACTTGACCGCGGCGGCGTCGAAGGCCGTGCCGTCATGGAACTTGATCCCCTGGCGCAGCTTGAAGGTGTACGTCAGCGCGTCCTCGGAGATGGTCCAGCTCTCGGCGAGCACCGGGATGACCTCGCTCGCCGAGCCGGGCTGGAGCCCCACGAGGCCTTCCATGACCTGGTTCATGACGTACGACGAGTTGCTGTCGTCGATGAGCGCCGAGTCCGTGCGCGAGATGTCGCCGGGCAGGGCCACGATGAGCGTGCCGCCGGCCTTGGGGGTTTCCTCGGGGGCCGTCGTCGGCGCGGATGTCGCGGCGCCCGTCGGCGCGGGTGTGGCGGCTGGGGTCGGGGATGCTCCGGTCGTGCAGGCTCCCACCAGGAGTCCCGCCGCCATGAGCAGCGCACCGAATCGAGTTCGTCTCATCCTTCTCCTCCTCTTGGTGCGGCCGGACCGCCCGGGGGCGGAGCCGCGACCGTGCCGAATGATGCCATGCCCATGCCCGTCCGTCACCTCCCGGGACGCACGATGTGGGGTTCGAGGCCGGTCCTCAGGCGCCGATGACCGGTAGCTGTCGCTCCGCCGCGCTGGCGATGGCCTGCGGCGTGACCTCCTCGCTGAAGTGGCAGGCGACGCGGTGTCCCGCACCGACGTCGCGGAAGACCGGCTCCTCCGTCTCACAGCGCTCCGGGTTGCCCAGCTGCTCGCGCAGCCAGCAGCGGGTATGGAAGCGGCAGCCCGGCGGCGGTGCGGCCGGCGAGGGCACGTCGCCCTTGAGCACGAGTCGCTTCTTGCGCCGCCGAGGGTCGGGCTCCGGGACGGCCGAGAGCAGCGCCACCGTGTAGGGGTGCTTGGGATCGGCGTAGAGCGGATCCACGTCGGCCAGCTCGACGAGCTTGCCCAGGTACATCACGCCGACGCGGTCGCTGATGTGCTCCACCACGGCGAGGTTGTGGGCGATGAACAGGTACGTCAGCCCGAGCTCCTGCTGAAGGTCGTCGAGCAGATTGAGCACCTGGCTCTGGATGGAGACGTCGAGGGCGCTGACGGGCTCGTCGCAGACGATGAACTCCGGATTCAGAGCCAGCGCCCGGGCGATCCCGATACGCTGGCGCTGGCCGCCCGAGAACTCGTGCGGGTAGCGGTGGATGTGGCTCTGGTTCAGGCCGACCTTGGCCAGCAGCTCGCGCACGAGTTCCTCGCGCTTGGCCCTGTCGGTGAGGCCATGGACGAGCGGCCCCTCGCCGATGATCTCGCCCACCGTCATGCGCGGGTTCAGGCTGGCGTACGGGTCCTGGAAGACGACCTGGAGATCGCGGCGCGCCTCCTTGAGATCGTGGGCGTTGAGGTCGAAGAGCGCCCGATCGTCGACGAAGACCTGTCCGCTGGTGGCCGGGATGAGGCGCAGGATGACCTTCCCCAGCGTCGTCTTGCCGCAGCCGGACTCGCCCACGAGGCCCAGTGTCTCGCCGCGGCGAACTTCGAAGCTGACATCGTCGACGGCGCGCACGGCGCCGATCAGGGTCACGCCGAGCAGCCCGCCGCGGATCGGGAAATGCTTGACGACGTGCTCCACGCGGACCAGCACCTTGCCGTCGAGGCCGTCCGGGCGGGGTGCGATGGCGTGCGCGCCGAGCGGCTCGATGGCAGCCCCGTCCGGCCAGGTCTGGCCGCTCATGCCATCACCTGGAGGCTTGCCGCGGCGGCTTCAGCCAGCTCCCCGGTCGCCTCCGGCCCGACGGCCGGCGGCTCGCCGGCCGGGGTCAGCCAGCAACGCGAGACGTGGCCGCGGGCGATCTCCTGGAGCGGCGGCGGAGTGTCGCACACGGGCATCGCGTGCGGGCAGCGGCGCTTGAAGAGGCAGCCCTTGGGCAGGTTCAGCGGGTTGGGCACGACGCCCTGGATGACCTCGAGACGCTGGCGCTTCTCCCCCAGGCGCGGGATCGAGGCCAGCAGGCCTTTGGTATAGGGATGGTGGGGCTTCTCGAAGACCGTGTCGGCGTCGGACTGCTCGACCACCTGGCCGGCGTACATGACCACGACGTCGTCGGCCATCTCGGCGATGACCCCGAGGTCGTGGGTGATGAGCATGATGGCCATCCGGTTGCGTTCGCGAAGGCTCTTCATCAGCTCGAGGATCTGCGCCTGGATGGTCACGTCGAGCGCCGTGGTCGGCTCGTCCGCGATGAGCAGCTCGGGGTTGGTGCTGAGCGCCATGGCGATCATGACGCGCTG
>JBGPMJ010000151.1:0-6269 GCA_041486935.1 Candidatus Limnocylindria bacterium
GGTCGGCTGATCGGTCGGGAGGAGGATCGGCACGCGGGTCGGCAGGGGGGTCGCGCCCGCCGCGAGATCCGTGCCGGACGGCGTGTCCTGGGCGACGTCCGGCGGACCGACAGCCTGTCCCGGGGGGGACGTCGGGACGGCTGTGGCGGCCGTGTCGCCCGGGAGCGGGACGGCCACGACGGCCACCAGCCCGAGGAGGGCGACGACGACGAGCGCGCCCGAGGCATCGCGCCAGATCCGGCGCCGCGGGCCGGCGCCAGGAGACGCCCCCAGCACGCCCACCGCCGCGGCGACCGGAGTGCGCCGCGCCGCCGACTCTCGGACGGGTGGCGGGGGCAGCAACAGCAGCGGCTTCGGGGGCGCCTGCCGCGTGGCGACCGGCCGCGGCAGCAGCATCGCCATGCGTTCGGCGATGAGCGGCTCTGCCTCGCGTAGCGCGCGCTCCTCTCGGGACCCGGCGATCCGACGACGGACCACGCGCGCGACGAGGGCGACGGCGGCTAACGCGACGAGGAGCGCTAGCAGGACCAGGAACAGCGTCCGCGCGGTATCCATGCACCTCTCTCGAGCGACCCGGCCCGATGCGGCCGTGCCCCGATGCTAACACCGTGGAGAGGCTCAACCCGTCGGCGGCGGATCCGCGTCCTCGTAGCTCGAAGCGTCCAGGGCGTCCTGTGTGCGCCGGGTGACGAGGTAGAGGAACGCGCCGCCGGTGACGACGATGCCCATGAAGGCATAGAGCTGGCCGCTTCCCGTGAGCAGGAGGCTGAGCGCGGCCAGCACGCCGCAGATGGCGTAGATCGTGAGCACGACGCCCCGGTGCGTCAGGCCCAGGTCGAGCAGGCGGTGGTGGAGGTGGCCGCGGTCGGGCGTGAACGGCGACTGGCCGGCCAGGAGCCGGCGGACGATGATCCAGAACGTGTCGATGATGGGCACCCCGAGCACGAGCAGCGCCACCGCGACCTTGGCCGTGCCGAGGATCGAGAGGATGGCCAGGGCATAGCCGATGAGGTAGACCCCGGTGGTGCCGATGAAGATCCGCGCCGGGTGGAAGTTCCAGGGCAGGAATCCCGCCAGCGAGCCGGCCAGCACAGCGCACAGGAGGGCGATCTCGGGCTGGTCGATGCCGGCCGTCAGGGAGATGACGCCGAGCGTGAGCGCGGCGATGAGCGAGACGCCGGTCGAGAGGCCGTCGAGCCCGTCGATGAAGTTGATGCTGTTGATCATGCCCACGACCCAGAGCACCGTGAAGCCGATGGCGAACGGCTCGGTGAAGCTGATGACGCCGCCTCCGAAGGGGTTGTTGACCGCGTCGATGGTCACCCCGCCGACGATGGCCACGCCGGCCAGCCCGAGCTGGAGGACGAGCTGCCAGCGGGCGCGCAACTGGACCACGTCGTCGAGGAAGCCGATCAGGGCCGCCAGTGCGCCGCCGGCGAAGAGGACGCCGAGCTGCGCGGGCCCGACCGTGCGGAGCTCGGGCACGACCGCCAGGCGCTCGTTGAGGGCGATCGCGGCGATCCCCACGCCGATGAAGGCGACCGCGACGGCGAGCCCGCCCGCCCGCGGGATCGGCGCGGCATGCACGCGGCGCGCGGCCCCGGGCTGGTCGATGGCCCCGAAGCGGTTCGCGATGCGCCCCGCGAGGGGCGTGACGGCGAAGGCGACGACGAGCGCCGCAGCGAGCGCCCCGACGATGAGGATGATCGTCGAGAAGCTCTCCTGGGTCACGCGGCCGGGAGCCCGGGCACCGGGAAGCGGGCGCAGATGGCGTCCACCTCGGCCCCGATCCCGGCCAGCACCGCCGGCTCGTCCCGGCTCTCGATGGTGCGCACGATGAGCGCACCCACCTGGCGCATCTCGTCGGGCCCGAAGCCGCGCGTCGTCGTGGCCGGCGTGCCCACGCGGATGCCCGAGGCGGTATTCGGCGGCAGCGGGTCGAAGGGGATGGCGTTCTTGTTGACGGTGATGCCGACCTCGTCGAGCAGCCGCTCGGCTTCCTTGCCGGTCACCCCGAGCGGGGTCACGTCCACCAGCGCGAGGTGCGTGTCCGTACCGCCCGAGATGACGCGCGCGCCGCGCTCCACGAGCGTCTCGGCCAGGATCCGCGCGTTCTCCACGGTGCGCCGCATGTCCTCGCGGAACTCCTCCCTCTGCGCGAGCTTGAAGCCGACCGCCTTGCCGGCGATGACGTGCATCAGCGGCCCGCCCTGCGTGCCCGGGAAGACGTTCCGATCGACGGACTGGGCGAGCGTCCCCTTGACGGCCGGGAAGCGGGCCGGATCGACCGAGTCGGGCAGGTGGACGCGGCTGAAGATCGCGCCCCCGCGTGGGCCGCGCAGGGTCTTGTGCGTGGTGGTGGTGACGATGTCGGCGTGCGGGAAGGGGCTGGGATGGACGCCGGCCGCCACCAGTCCGGCGATGTGCGCCATGTCCACCATGAGCAGGGCCCCGACTTCGTGGGCGACGGCCGCCATGCGTTCGAAGTCGATGATGCGCGAGTAGGCCGAGGCTCCGGCCACGATGAGCTTCGGGCGCACCTCGCGAGCCGTCGCCTCGAGGGCGTCGTAGTCGATGCGGCAGTCATCTTCACGGACGCCGTAGGGGTGGACCTCGTAGAGTCGGCCGCTGAAGTTGAGGTGCATCCCGTGCGTCAGGTGGCCACCGTGGGCAAGGTTCATGCCCATGAACCGGTCACCGGGCTCGAGCACGGCCATATAGGCGGCCATGTTCGCCTGGGCACCGCTGTGCGGCTGGACGTTGACGTGCTCGGCGCCCGGGAAGAGCGCCAGGGCGCGCTCCTGCGCCAGCCGCTCGGCGACGTCCACGTATTCGCAGCCGCCGTAGTAGCGTCGGCCGGGCAGACCCTCGGCGTACTTGTTCGTGAGCCAGGAGCCCTGCGCTTCCATGACCGCGGCGAAGACGTAGTTCTCGCTGGCGATCAGCTCGATCTTGCGGTGCTGGCGGACGCGCTCGGCGACCATCGCCGCCCACAGATCCGGATCGACCTCGGCGATCGAGGCCCACCCGAGCCCGAGCCCGCCCTCCGCCATCACGCTCATCGCCTCTTGCCTCTCCTCGCGATCCGGGCCACCGCCGTGCGCGCCACGCGGCCGCCGTGAGTGTACCCGTGACGCCGGGGCTCAGCCGCGCAGCACGAACTCCTCGATCGCCTGGGCCGCGCCGTCCTCCTCGATCGGCGCTGTGACGTGGCGCGCGGTGGCGCGGACCTCGGGCGGGGCGCCGCCCATGGCCACGCCCATACCGGCCGCGGCGATCATCTCGCGGTCGTTGTGCTGATCGCCCACGGCCATCGTCGCTTCGAGCGGGATGCCCAGCCGCTGGGCCAGCCAGCGCAGGGCGGCGCCCTTGTGCACGCCGGGCGCCGTGAACTCCAGGTACTCGGGGTGCGAGACGGTCACCTCTGCGCGGTCGGCGAAGGCGGCACGGGCTGCGTCCAGCAGTCGGGCCGGCAGCCCAGCCGGGCCCACGGCCAGGACCTTCGTCGCCGGGTGGTCGATGGCCGAGATGAGGTCCGGCACGAACTCCGCGCCGATGCCGGCCAGGCGCTCGTAGTCGGGCGCCTCCTCGTCGCCGACCTCCATGAGCAGCCGGTCGTCGGCGTTGACGTGGGGGTCGAGGCCGTGCTCGCGCGCCCAGCGGACGGCCGCCCGAGCCGGTTCCGGGCCCATCGTGATGTGGCGGAGGATCGCGCCGGGCGCGCCGCCCGGACCCGGCCGCTCGCGAACGTAGGCGCCCTGGTAGCAGATGAGCGGGCCGGCCAGCCCCAGCGACTCGGCGTAGGGCAGGGCGCTGCGGTACATCCGCCCGGTGGCCAGCACGATCGTCACGCCCCGGGCGACGGCCTCCCGGACGGCGGCTCGCGTCCGGTCGCTGATACGGAGGTCGTCGCCGAGGATCGTCCCGTCCAGGTCCAGGGCAAGCAGGCGGACGCGCGTCACCGCCCCGGCCGCTCGACCGACAGGACCCGGGGCTGCCCCGCCAGGTCCGGATGGATCGTGGCCGGCCAGCCGGGCACGCGCTCGGCCGTGGCGGCGATGGCCGCCTCTCCCTGGTCGGCGCCGATCTCCAGCAGCGCGCCGCCGCCCACGGCGAGTACGCGCGGCAGGTCCTCGAGCAGGCGTCGTACGAGGTCCAGCCCGTCGGAGCCGCCGTCGAGCGCCTCGCGCGGCTCGAAGCTCGCCGCCACCGGGAGCTGGGGCAGGACCGCGCTCGGGATGTAGGGCAGGTTGGCGACCACGAGGTCGATCGGGCCGTCCACCTCGATGGCCGGGTCGAGCAGGTCGGCGACGCGGAAGTCGATCAGGTCCGCCACGCCGTGGCTCACCGCGTTCTCGACGGCCAGGGCCAGGGCGTCCTGGGAGTGATCGCTGGCCGTGAAGCGGACCGCCTCGCCGTAGCCGGTACGGCGCAGTGTGCGCGCCAGGGCCACGACCACGGCCCCGCTGCCCGTGCCCACGTCGAGCACCCGGAAGGGCCGCGTGCCGGCCGGCCGGGGAGCGGCCGACAGCGCGCCACGGACGCGCGCCAGCGCCAGCTCGACGAGCGACTCGGTCTCCGGCCGCGGGATGAGCGCCCGCGGGTCGACGGCCAGCGCGAGGCCGTAGAACTCCTTCACGCCGCGGATGTAGGCGACCGGCTCCCCGGCCGCGCGCCGCTCGACGAGGGCGCCGAAACGCTCCAGCTGCCCATCGCTCAGGGGCGCCTCGGGGTGCGCCAGGATGGACGTGCGCTCCAACCCCACGACGTGTCCGAGGAGCAGCTCGGCGTCGAGCCGCGGTGACTCCGAGCCCGCCTCGCGCAGGCGCGCCACGGCCACCTCCAGCGTCTCGCGGATGCCGGCCATGCTCGTCCGCTCTCCTCAGCCGGCCTCGGCGAAGACGGAGAGGCGCTGGGCCTGATCGGTGGTGATCAGCGCGTCGATGAGCCGGTCGAGGTCGCCATCGAGGACGCCGGGCAGGTTGTGCAGGTCCATGCCGATGCGGTGATCGGTGACGCGATCCTGCGGGAAGTTGTAGGTGCGGATCTTCTCCGAGCGCTCGCCCGAGCCGACCATGCTGCGCCGCTCGGCGGCCTCTGCCTCGTGCGCCCTGCGCTGCTCCATCTCGAGCAGGCGGGCGCGCAGGACCGAGAGCGCCTTGGCCTTGTTCTTGATCTGGCTCTTCTCATCCTGGATGGCGACCACGAGCCCCGTGGGCAGGTGCGTGATGCGCACGGCCGAGTCGGTCGTGTTGACGCTCTGGCCGCCGGGCCCGGTGGCGCGGTAGACGTCGATGCGCAGGTCCTTCTCGTCGATGTGCACCTCGACCTCGTCGGCCTCGGCGAGGACGGCGACGGTGGCCGTCGAGGTGTGGATACGCCCCCCCGACTCGGTCTCCGGCACGCGCTGCACGCGGTGCACGCCGCCCTCGAACTTCAGGCGGCTGTACGCACCGTGGCCCTCGATCTCGAAGATCGCCTCGCGCATGCCCCCGATGCCCGTCTCGCTGACGCTCAGCGCCTCGACCGACCAGCGCCGCCGCTCGGCGTAGCGCACGTACATCCGGTACAGCTCAGCGGCGAAGAGCGCCGCCTCTTCGCCGCCGGTGCCGGCGCGGATCTCGATGATGACGTCGCGCTCGTCGTTCGGGTCGCGGGGCAGGAGCAGCAGCCGGATTCGATCTACCAGGTCCGCCTCGGCAGCCTCCAGGCGCTCGACCTCGTCGCGGGCCAGCTCACGCATCTCCGGCTCTGCCGCGTGACCGTCGCGCACCTCGCGTGCCCCAGCCAGCTCGTGGCGCACGGCGCGCAGCGCCGCGTAGACGTTGACCACCGGCTCGATCCGGGCCATCTCCCGGCCCAGGCGCTTGATCGACTCCGGGTCGGAGGCGACCTCGGGGCGCACGAGCTGCGCCTGGATCTCCTGCCACTGCGCCTCGATCTCGTCGTGGCGCGCGTCGAGGCTCACGGCTCGAGCCCTGCGGCCGGCTCCCTCTCCGGCCCCGGCTCGGCTGCGGCGGTCGGCGCTGTCAGCGGCCGGCGCTGGGGGTCGAGGCTGCCCTCGGGCGCCTCGTCGCCGCTCATGGCGAGGGCCTCGCGCATGGAGGCCACGGCGACCTCGATCATCTCGTCGTCGGGCTGCTTGGTGGTGATGAGCTGGAGCCAGATGCCGGGCTGGAAGACCGCCCGAACGAGGGCGCTGTCCCGATGGCGGGCGCCGAAACGGAGCAGCTCGTAGCTCACGGCGGCGATGACCGGGATGAGCAGGA
>JBGPMJ010000152.1:0-6260 GCA_041486935.1 Candidatus Limnocylindria bacterium
ATGCGGCTGGGCACATTGGCCTTGATCAGCCCGGTCACGACGTTGACGCTCGGCCGCTGCGTGGCCAGCACGAGGTGGATGCCCACGGCACGCGCCTTCTGGGCGATCTTCACGATGGGATCCTCGACCTTGCGGCCCTCGCGCATGATGAGATCGGCCAGCTCGTCGATGACGATGACGATGTAGGGCAGCCGCTCCTCCTCCGACACGCGCGGGCTGGCGTTGAAGGCGGCGATGTTGCGCTCGGCCTTCGCGGCCAGCGCCTTGTAGCGCTCCTCCATCTGCATCGTCGCCCAGTACAGCGCCGCCTTCGCCTCGCGGGCCTCGACGATGACGTTCGTGAGCAGGTGCGGCAGCCCGTCGTAGGCGGACAGCTCGACGCGCTTGAGGTCCACCAGGATGAGGCGCACCTCGTCGGGACGGGCGCGCATGAGCAGGCTCGTGATCAGCGCGTTGACGCACACGCTCTTGCCGGATCCGGTCGCGCCGGCGATGAGCAGGTGGGGCATCTTGGCGAGGTCCACGGCGTAGGCCTTGCCCGACACATCGCGGCCGAGGGCGAAAGTGAGCTTGCCCGTGGCGGCCAGCATGTTGGCGTCGTCGATCAACTCGCGGAAGCCGACCAGCTCGCTGGCGTGGTTGGGGACTTCGACGCCCACCACGTCCTTGCCAGGGATGGGCGCCTCGATGCGGATCGTGCGCGCCGCGAGCGCCATGGCCAGGTCGTCGGCGAGGGCCTCGATGCGCGAGAGCTTGACGCGCGCGTCGGGGCGCACCTCGTACTGCGTCACCACTGGCCCCACGTTCGTGCCCGTGACCGTGGCCGGGATCTGGAAGCTGCGCAGCTTCTCCTCGATGATGCGGATGTTTCGCCCGTGGTCGAGTTTCGCGCCGTTGTTGCCACCCTGACGCGGGTCGAGCAGCTCGATGGGCGGCAGGACCCAGTCGCGCACGCCGACCGGCGCCGGCGTGTCCTCGACCGCCAGCAGCTCCTCGCTCGGCGCGTCGGGGTCGCGCGAGGGCATCGCCGAGACCGGAGCCTGGCCGTGGCCACCGCGGCCGGCCCAGACCGTCTGGCTGATCGGCGCCGGGCTGGGGAGCGGACTGGGCAGGTCCCGCTGCGGTGTCTCGAGGTCCGGCCCGGTCGTCGCGCCGCGGCCCGCTGTCGTCCGCCCGCGGGCTGGCGTCGCCTCGCGCTCCAGCGGCTGGGCCATCGCGTCGGCCAGGGCGCGACCGCCGCTGGTGAGTGGCGCGATGAGGCTGCGCACGGTGAGGTTGAAGAGGAGCAGGATGCCGACCACGAGCATGCCCAGCAGGACGACGAAGGCCCCCGGCTCGCTCACCAGGGCGGCGAGGACGCTCGAGAGCTGGTGGCCGATCCAGCCGCCCGCGGCGGCGAGCTGTGCCGGCTTGGTGCCGCGCGCCCAGATGATGTCGATGAGGCCGAGAGCACCGAACAGGGTCACCGCACCCCCGAGGGCGCTGACCTGCCAGGTCGGTCCCACGTTCGGTGCCCGCTCGACGAAGATGCCGGCCACGATAAGCAGGACTGGCAGCAGCCAGGCACCCTGCCCGATGGCCGGGCGCAGGAGCCCGTTCACGTAGCGGTTCAGGATCCCCTCCCCCGGCAGGAAGAGGGCGATAAGGGTGACGGCGCCGGCGACGAGCAGGAGGATGCCGATGATCGAGCGTGCCGTCTGCGGCGCGATGAGCGGGCGGCCGGAGCGGGTTCGCGCCCGGCTGGTTCGGGGCGTCCGGCGTCGCTGGGCCATGCTCAGACCAGCACGACGACCGGGAAGACCATCGGCCGCCGCTTCGTGCGCTCGTAGAGGAAGCGCGAGAGGCCGTCCTTGATCTGGGTCTTCAGCAGGGCGATCTCACCGGTGTGCTCGCCGCGCGTGTGGATGGCATCGCGCACGCGCTCCACGGCGGCGGCGATGAGGGGGTCGTCCTCGCCGGCGATGAAGCCGCGCGTGACGATCTCCGGCCGGCCGATGAGCGCGCCGGTCTGCTTGTCTACCGTGACCACGACGAGGAACATGCCGTCGTTGGCGAGGGCCCGCCGGTCGCGCAGGACGACATCGCCGACCTCGCCGACGGAGAGGCCGTCCACGAAGACGTAGCCGGCCGGCACCGGCGTGCCGCGGCGGGCGACGCCGTCGGCCCCGAACTCGATGGGCTGGCCGTTCTCGATGATGAAGATGTTCTCCGGCTTGACGCCCACTTCTGCGGCCAGACGCCCGTGATGGACGAGCATGCGGAACTCGCCGTGCATAGGGATGAAGTAGCGCGGCTTCGTCAGGCCCAGCATGAGCTTCAGCTCTTCCTGGCTGGCGTGGCCGGAAACGTGGGCGCGCCTGATGGCGTGGTAGTACACGTTGGCGCCGTTCTTGAACAGGTTGTCGACGGTGCGCGCCACCGACTCCTCGTTGCCCGGGATCGGGCTCGCGCTGACGATGACCGTGTCGCCGGGGCCGATCTCGACGTAGCGGTGGTCGCGGTTGGCCATGCGCGCGAGGCCGGCCATCGGCTCGCCCTGCGCGCCCGTGGTGGCGATGACGAGCTGTCCGTCGGGGACGTCGCGGATGCGGTCCTTGGCCACGAGGATGCCGGGGTCGTAGGTGAGGTAGCCGAGGTCGGTCGCGATGCGCACGTTCTGCTCCATCGAGCGGCCGATGACCGCGACCTTGCGCTTGAACGACGCGGCCGCGTCGAAGACCTGCTGGATGCGCGCGATGTTGCTGGCGAAGGTGGCCACGATGACCCGGCCCTCGAGCGGCTCCATGATCTCGCGGAAGGCCTCGCCGACCGTCCGCTCGGACGGCGTGTAGCCGGGGTTCTCGGCGCGGGTGGAGTCGGAGAGCAGGCAGAGCACGCCTTCCTCGCCCAGCTTGGCCAGCGCGTGGAAGTCCGACAGCTTGCCGTCCACGGGCGTGTGGTCGAACTTGAAATCGCCGGTATGCACGATGACGCCGACCGGCGTGCGCAGGGCGATGCCCATGGCATCGGGGATGGAGTGGCCGATGCGAAAAGCGGTCGCCGTGAAGGCGCCGATGACCACCGTATCGCCGGCCTCGAGCGCCAGGAGCGGGTTGTTCGTGAGGCGATATTCGCGGATCTTGTTGCCCAGCAGACCGCGCGCCAGGGTGGAGGCGTACACCGGCACGCCGGGGAACTCCGGCAGGACGTAGGGCAGACCGCCCACGTGGTCCTCGTGGGCGTGGGTGATGAGGAAGGCCTTGACCTTGTGGCGGTTTTCGCGCAGGTAGGTGACGTCGGGCACGACGAGGTCGATGCCGAACATCTCCTCGTCGGGGAACATCAGGCCGCAGTCGATGACGACGATCTCCTCGCCGTATTCGAAGACGTACATGTTCTTGCCGATCTCGCCCACCCCGCCCAGCGGGATGATGCGCAGGATCGGCTTGTCGGCGGTGATCGGGGCGGTGCGTTTCGGCATTCAGAAGAGCCTCAGCTGGTCGGGATCGTCGGCGACCGCTACGGCGACCGGTTCGAGGTCGGCGATGCGTTCGACGCTGATGGATGGGTCGGAGATGGTGGCGGGCTTGGCCGGCGCATGCGCGGGAGAGGCGATGGTCGCCGTCCGTCCGGCTGCCCGCGTCTCGCGGGAGCGCAGGAGCGCCCCGGGCACGTTGGCCATGTCCGCGAAGAGCGTCTCCTTGAGGGCCGTCTGCCGGAAGGCTGCCGCCGGGTGGTACAGGGCGAGGGCCAGCGCGTCAGATGCGCCCGTGGCCGGGTCCACGGGGCGTACGCTGCCATGGGCGCTGCCGATGCGGGCGCCGGGCATGAAGGTCTGCAGGGAGAAGCGGCCGAGGGTCACCACGAGGGCCGGGTCGAGGATCTCGAGCTGGCGGCGCAGGTACGGCGCACACGCGGCGATCTCGTCCGGCTCCGGGTCCCGGTTGCCCGGCGGGCGGCACTTCACGACGTTGGTGATGAAGACGTCGTCGCGCCGCCAGCCGATGGCCGCCAGCAGCTCGGTCAGCAGCCCGCCGGCGGCACCCACGAACGGGCGGCCCTGCTGGTCCTCGTTGGCTCCCGGCCCCTCACCCACGAAGACGACCTCCGTCTCCGGGCTCCCCTCCCCCGGCACGGCGTTGGCGCGGCCGGCGTGGAGCCGGCAGCGGGTGCACGCGCGGACCTCGTCGGCGATCGCCCCGAGTGCCGCCCCGCGGCCACCGTCGGTCACGCCGACCGCCCGGCGCGCCGCGACGCGGGCACGAGCCAGCCACGGCGCAGCACGAGTTCGGCGATCTGGACGGTGTTCGTGGCCGCTCCCTTGCGCAGGTTGTCGCTCACACACCAGAAGACGAGGCCACGACCGTCGGGCATCGAGGCATCGCGTCGCACGCGCCCCACGAAGATCTCGTCGCGTCCGGCGGCGTCGGTGGCCAGCGGATAGCGATGGGCCCGCGGCTCGTCCACGACCACGACGCCGGGAACGGCGGCGAACAGCCGGCGCGCCTCCTCGGGCGTGATGGGTGCGCGAGTCTCGACGTGGACGGCTTCCGAGTGGCCGACGAAGACCGGCACGCGCACGGCCGTGCACGAGACGCGCAGGTCGGGCAGGTGGAGGATCTTGCGGCTCTCGTGGATGACCTTCCACTCCTCCTTCGAGTAGCCGTCGTCGAGGAAGACGTCGATCTCGGGCAGCGCGTTGAAGGCGATCGGATGGGGGTAGACCGAGGCCTCCTTGGGCCGGCCGGCGACGTGGGCCTCGACCTGCGCCTGGAGCTCGGCGATGGCGTCGGTGCCGGTGCCACCGACGGCCTGGTAGGTGTCCACGACGACGCGTTCGAGCCCGACGGCGTCGCGCAGGGCCATGAGCGGGGGCGCGAGCTGCATGGTCGAGCAATTGGGGTTGGCGATGATGCCCTCGTGCTCGCCGGCATCCCCCGGGTTGACCTCGACCACCACCAGCGGCACGGCCGGGTCCATGCGCCACTGCGAGGAGTTGTCGATGACGAGCGCGCCGCGCCGCGCCGCCTCCGGCGCCAGGACGGCGGAGACCGACGCGCCGGCGGAGAAGAGGGCGATGTCCACGCCGTCGAAGGCCTGCGGCGTGGCCTCGGCGACCGGGTACGAGCGCCCGGCGAAGTCCACGACCCGACCGTCCGCGCGCGAGGCCAGCGGACGGAGCTCGGCCACGGGGAAGCCGCGCTCGGCGAGGACCTGGATCATCGTCTGCCCGACGACGCCGGTGGCGCCGACGACCGCGACGGTGAGGGGACGGGTCTGGTGTTCGGGCATGGACTCGCTCAGGCGGAGATCCGTCGGGGCACGGCCGGATGATACACCGCGGCCGCCGGTCTCCCGGCGGCCGCGAGGCTGCGTGACGGGATCCTGACGCGAGTCAGGCTGGAGTAGTCTCGCGCGCCAGGTGGCGCTGCATGGCGGCCTTGCGCGAGAGGTTGATGCGACCCTGCCGATCAACCTCGGTGACGACGACCATGACCTCGTCGCCGATGGACACGACGTCCTCGACGGTCGGCACGTGGTAGTCGGCCAGCTCGCCGATGCGCACGAGGCCTTCCTTGCCGGGCAGGATCTCGACGAAGGCACCGAAGCCCATGATGCGGGTCACCTTGCCCAGGTAGAGCGAACCGACCTCGACCTCGCGCGTGAGGCTCTCGATCCACTGGATCGCCTTGCGCGAGTTCTCGCCGGAGACGGCGGCGATCTCGACCGTGCCGTCGTCCTCGACGTTGATCTCCGTGCCGGTCTCCTCCTGGATCTTCCGGATCATGGAGCCGCCCTTGCCGATGATGTCGCGGATCTTCTCGGGGTTGATCTTGATCTTCGTGATGCGCGGTGCGAAGTCGCTCATCGTGTCGCGGGCAGTCGGCAACACCTCGAGCATCTTGTCGAGGATGGTCATCCGCGCGGCGTGGGCCTTCTCGAGCCCCTGCCGGATGATCGCCTCGCTGATCCCCGTCACCTTGATGTCCATCTGGAGGGCCGTGATGCCGTCCCGGGTGCCGGTGACCTTGAAGTCCATGTCCCCGAAGGCATCCTCCTTGCCGAGAATGTCGGTCAGGACGGTGAACGTCCCATCCGCCTCCGACATGAGGCCCATCGCCGCTCCGGCGACCGGGGCCGAGATCGGCACGCCGGCATCCATCAGAGCGAGGGTCGATCCGCAGGTGGACGCCATGGAGGTGGAACCGTTCGACGTCACGCACTCGGACACGAGACGGATGACGTACGGGAACTCGTCCGAGCTGGGGAGCACGGGCAGG
>JBGPMJ010000153.1:0-6251 GCA_041486935.1 Candidatus Limnocylindria bacterium
AGATCGCCTTCCACACCTCGACCTGGGCGCTGCGCGACTGGGTCCGCCGCGTCCGCCCCGACCTCCACCCGGAGCTGCTGCGCGAGCAGTCCGGCGCCTGACCGCGAAGGCGCCTCAGCCGAGCGAGGCGCGCACGCGGTCGAGGGTGATGACGAAGACCTCTCGCCTTCCCGTCCGGTTCGGGTAGGCCTCGCCGCAGTAGCGTCGTGACAGACGGTCGATGACCGTGAGGCCTTCGTCCGGCCGGACCTCCGTCACGTGCCCGGCGGCCTGGATGTAGCGGAACTGCTTCGTGCGATCCACCACCGTGATGCCAGCCTGCGGGTTGGCGCGCCAGTTGCGGCCCTTGACCGATCCGACCGGCGAGCTGATCAGCAGGTGCTCCCCGTCCCAGTCGATCCAGACGATGTGGCTGCAGATGGACCCGTCGAGCCCTATCGAGGAAACGTGGCCGAGGGCGTCTGTCGTGACCAGGTCGAGCAGCTCGTCGGGGACGGTGGTGGTCCGGATGGCGGGCATGGGGTCGGGTGCGCTCCGCGGGTGGGGGGCTACGTCGGCAGCGGGCCCGGCCGGCCCAGGAGGTAGCCCTGGCCGGAGCGAACGCCGAGCGTGCGCAGCGCCTCCAGCTCGGAAGTGGTCTCGATCCCCTCGGCGACGATGCCGATGCCCATCTCGCGCGCGAAGGAGACGAGCGCGGCGGCCAGCGCCCGGCGGGCGCGGTCGGTGTCGATGTCGCGCGTGAGGCTGATGTCGAGCTTGATCACGTCCGGTTCGAGCCGCAGGATGTGGCGCAGGCTGGCGAACCCGGCCCCGGCGTCGTCGATGGCCAGCCGTCCGCCGCCGGCGAGGAACGTGCGCAGCGAGGCGCGCAGCACGTCGTAATCCGGGACGGGGGCGTGCTCGGTGACCTCCAGCACGAGCCGGTGGGCGGGCACGCCCAGGAGTGCGGTGTCCAATCGCCCGGAGAGGCATGCCGCCGGCGAGAGGTTCAGCGAGAGATAGGCCTCGGGCGGCAGATCGTCGAATCGCGCCACGGCGGCGGCGATGGCGGCGAACTCGAGGTCGACGCCGAGCCCGATCTCGGCCGCCGCGGCGAACCACTGGTCCGGCGGGCGCTGCGGCTCGACCCGGAAGCGCGCCAGCGCCTCGTAGCCGACGATGCGGCGTGTCCCGATCTCCATGATCGGCTGGAAGACCGGCACGATCCCGCCCGGCTGGAGCGCCAGCCGCACTTCTTCGATCCGCCGACCGCGCTCTTCATCTCGCCTCTCGCGTCGGGCCATGCGCTCGTCCAGGTCGCGGGCGACGCTTGCCGCCGCGGTTCCCGAGAGGCTCGCCAGGCCGCGCGAGGCGCGCTCGATGGCCTCGAGCAGCTCGCCGATCGGTGCGCCCTTGACCACGTAGCTCAGCGCGCCGGCGCGGAGCATCTCGGCCACGCTGACCCGGTCGTCGTGGGCCGACAGCGCCACCACTCGCGTCGCCGGCGAGACCCGGCCGATCTCGCGCGTCGCGCGCGGGCCGCCGCCGGCCGGCATCTTCACGTCGAGCACGGCCACGTCCGGTCGCTCCCGCACGGCGACCTCGATGGCCTCCTCGGCGTCGGCTGCGGTGCCGACCACGGTCATACCCGGCTCACGCTCGATGGCTTCCACCACGGCTTGGCGGACGCTCGCATCGTCCTCGCCGACGATGACCCGGATGGGCCGCACAGCCTGCGCGGCCTCGCTCATTCGGGCTCCTCGTCGCCTGCGGTGAGCGGGACCCACGACGTGACCGTCGTGCCCGCGCCGGGGGCACTCTCGACCCGGCACCAGCCGCCGGACAGCTCCGCCCGCTCGCGCATCGACGGCAGGCCGATGTGCCCTCGCTGTGGCTGGACATGGTCGGCGGCGAAGCCGCAGCCGTCATCGCGGACCTCGAGGCGAACGCCGTCCCCGTCGTCGGCCAGCCGCACCGACACCGATGTCGCGGCCGCGTGTTTGCGCGCGTTGACGAGCGCCTCCTGTGCGATCCGGTAGAGCACGACCCGCTCCTCCAGCGCCGGCTCGCGGCGCAGCGATACGTCGAGCGTGTAGGCAGGTCCGCCCCCCGGGAGCGCCTGGTCGAGGTACTCCTCGAGCGCGGCGGCAAGGCCCACCCGCTCCAGCGACGCGGGCCGCAGCTCGAACAGGAGCTGGCGCAGGCCGGACATGGAGTCCGACACCGTGGCCCGGAGCGCGTCGAGATCCTCTCGCAGCTCGGGGTCGGACAGCCGGCGCGCGAGCAGCTCGAGGCGGATCGCGACCGCCACCATCGTCTGGATCGTGTCATCGTGGATGTCGGCGGCCACGCGCCGGCGCTCCTCCTCCTGGGCCGTCACCAGCCGTGCCGCGAGACGTCGGCGCTCCTCCAGCGTCTCGCGCAGCCGTTCCAGGCTCTCGCGAAGCTCCACGGTCCGCTCCGCCACCCGCTGCTCGAGGGCCGTGGCGTGCTCGACGAGATCCAGCTCCAGCCGGCGCGTGGACAGGTGGTTGCGGATTCGGAGCAGCGCCTCCAGGTGGTCGAAGGGCTTGGTCAGGAAATCGATGGCCCCCAGGGAGAGCGCCCGCTCGCGGGCGGCCGGCCCGACGTCCGCGGTCAGCACGACGACCAGCGGACGGGAGGTCCCTCGCTCGGGCTCCGTGACCTGCCGCAGGATGCTGTAGCCGTCGACCTCGGGCATGTGGAGGTCGAGCAGGAGCAGGTCGGGCGTCCACGTCTCGCACAGCGCCATGCCCTCGAGGGGATCGTTCGTGGCGCGGACATCCGTGTAGCCGGCGCTATCGAGCAGGCGCTCGAGGATGCGCGTGTTGGCCGGCTCGTCGTCGACGATCAGGATGCGGGCGCCGGCGAGGCGCGCCGGCGGTCGGACGACGTCAACGTCGAGGGGCACGGCTCAGCTCGTCCCGAAGATCGCGTCGACGGCCGCGAGGAACGCGGTCACGTCGATGGGTTTCGTCAGGTAGTCGCTCGCTCCTAGGGCACGCATCTCGTCCATGCGCGATGGCGTTGCCTCGGAGGAGAGCATCACGACCGGTATGTCACGGGTGCGCGGATCCGCCTTCAACTCCCGGAGCATCTCCTCCGGCGTGACGTCGGGCAGGCGAAGGTCGAGCAGGATCAGGTCGGGCAGGTGTTCGCGGGCCAGCTCCAGGCCGAGCCGCCCCTGCATCGCGGCCAGCATGCGCACGTCCCCATGGCGGCCCAGCAGCCGCTGGACGAGCGTGATGTTGGGGAGGTTGTCCTCGATGTAGAGGACCGTGGGGACCGATCGATCCGCGCCGGTTTCCGCTGACCCGTGGTACGAACCCGCGGTGATCGGCGAGTCCGCCCGGGGCAGGTCGAGCGAGAAGGTGCTGCCGGACCCGAGCTCGCTCTCCACCGAGATCGAGCCACCCATGGCCCGGGCCAGCCGTGAGCCGATCGCGAGCCCGATGTCCACCTCCCTGACGCCGGGCTGACGGCGGTGGTCGGCCGCGATGGGCTCGAAGATCCGCGGGATGCGCTCGGGGCTGATGCCGATACCGGTGTCGCGGACGATGATCCGGGCGCGCTCCTCGCCGAGCGGCTCCGCCGCGACGGTCACGGTCCCGCCCTCGCGGCTGAACTTGACGGCGTTGACGAGGAGGTTGAGCAGGACCTGGACGAGCCGCCGCCGATCCGCGAGAACGGCCAGCTCGGGGTCCGCCCGGGATGGCCATCCCAGCTGCACGCCACGCTCGACCGCCTGCGTTCGGACCAGATCCATCGCTTCGCGCACCGCCTCTATCACGGCGATCGGCTCGATGGCGAGGGTCAGCCGGCCGGAGTCCACGCGCGTGAACTCGAGGATGTCGTCGATCATCGCCAGCAGCTGGCGCCCGGCGCGCAGGATCTGCTCCACGCTGTCGCGGTCGGGTTCGCCGAGCTTGGACAGCTCGAGCAGCTGCCCGAAGCCGAGGATCGCGTTGAGCGGCGTCCGGAGGTCGTGGCTCATCGCGGATAGGAACTCGCCCTTGGCCCGGTCGGCCCGCACGGCCTCGGCGTTCGCCTCAGCGAGCTCGCGCGTGCGCTCGCTAACACGCGCCTCCAGCTCCTCGGGGGCCGAATCAGCTGGCGCCATCGGATGCCCCCGCCTCGCAGGGCGGCCTGATCAGGGTCGGACCGGGCACCCTCGCTCGTGGTCGGGCTCGATCGGCTCCCGGCCTCCTTGGCTGCCGTCCTCTATCGCGCGTATCGGTCGCCATGACCCCCCTGGGTGGATCGCCGGTGGACGCCAGATCACGTCGATCCTTGGGCCGGCTCCTTCCAGTGACGGCCTATCCTATGCGTCGCGTCAAATCCTGGTTGACGCCGGGCCTCGTGCTCATGACTGCGCCTCGAGGTCGGCCCCGTCGGCGCCACCGAGCAGCTCGCCGACGAGGCCGAGAAAGGCCAGCACGTCGATCGGCTTGGTGAGGTAGGCCCGCGCGCCCGATGCCAGCAGGCGGTCCGCCTGGCTGCTGCTCGCATCCGCGCTCAGGATCACGATGGGGATCCGCCGCGTGGCCGGCTCCGCGACCAGGCGGGCGAGCACCTCTTCGCCGGCGATGTCCGGGAGGTGCAGGTCCAGCAGGATGACGTCCGGTCGATGCTCGCGGGCGAGGTCGAGGCCCAGCCGCCCGAGCATGGCCGGCAGGAGCCGCACCTCCCCGAGGCGCTCCAGCGCCCGCTCGATGAGGCGGAAGTTCGACAGGTTGTCCTCGATGTAGAGGACGGTCCCCGATCGCCGGGTGCCCTTGACAGAAGCCATTGCCCCGACCTCGGGCGCGGGCTCTGCCGGCGCCTCGGCCTGGGGCAGCTCGAACCAGAAGGTCGTGCCCTCGCCAGGCCTGCTGTGCATGCCCATCGAGCCACCCATGCCGGCGACGAGCGCTCGCGACAGGGCCAGGCCGAGGCCCGTGCCCTCGACGGTCGAAGCTTCTGCGCCGAGACGATCGAAGGGCGTGAAGATCCGCTGCTGGAGCTCGGGCGCGATGCCGGGCCCGTCGTCGGCGACCGTGAAACGGAGCCGGCCGCCATCGGCTCGCGAGCAGGAGAGCACGGCGGTGCCGTCCGCTCGACCGTACTTCACCGCGTTGACCAGCAGGTTCAACAGGACCTGCTTGAGGTGCTGGCGATCGGCCAGAGCCCACAGGCCATCGTCGGTGATGCTGGAGCGAAGCCGGATCCGGCGCTCCTCCGCGAGTGGGCCGATGAGGCTGATCACCTCGGAGACGGCATCGCGCACCAGCACCGGCTCGACCGACATGGGCAGCTGGCCGATCTCGATGCGGCCGATGTCCAACACCTCGTTGATGAGGTCGAGCAGATGCCGCCCGCCCTTGAGGATCTGGTCGATGCTCTCGGCCTGGCGCTCGTCGAGCCCGTCGAGCTCGAGGATCTGGGCGAAGCCGATGATCGCGTTGAGCGGCGTACGCAGCTCGTGGCTCATGCGCGAGAGGAACTCGGTCTTGGCCCGGTTGGCGGCCTCCGCCTCCTCACGCGCCGCGGTGATCTCGCGCTCGGCCGTCCGCTCCAGGGTCACGTCGCGGCTGACCTGCGCGACCCGGTCTCCCATCCGACTGACGCGGATGGAAAGGATGATCGTCTCGCCACTCGCCGGGTCGATGACCTGGATGTCCGGCAGCAGCTCGCCTCCGCCGGTCTGGTGCACGCGGAGGTAGGCGCCGAGGATCAGGTCGAGAGTAGCCGGGGGCGCCGTTTCCCGGACGGACCTCCCGATCACTTCCGCCATCGGCCTCCCGATGACCTCCGCCGAGCGTGGGTTCGCGTAGACGCGCCGGAAGTCGACGACGCTCCCTCCCGCGTCGCGGATCGGCTCATAGATCGTCACCGGCGCCGTGAACGAGTCGAACAGCTCGGCCGCCCAGCGCTCAGCCTGCTGCCGCTCGGTGATGTCGCGAGCCACGGCGTAGACGAACCCGTCGTCCGCATCGTACCGGGACGTCCACTCGATCGACCGCACGCCGCCATCGGCGTGCAGGTAGCGGTTCACGAAGGCGAACGTCGTACGACCTTCGGCGATCTGCAGTCGGAACTCCTCCACCGTGCGCTCCCGGTCGTCCGGATGGACGAAGTCGAGGAACGGCCGGCCGACGAGCTCATCGGGTGCCCGCCCGACGATGCGCCGCGATGCCTCGCTCACCTTCGTGAAGCGACCCTCCGCATCGGTGATGACGAGCATGTCCTGGGAGAGCGCGAAGAAGCGGTCG
>JBGPMJ010000154.1:0-6204 GCA_041486935.1 Candidatus Limnocylindria bacterium
CCGAAGGCGGCCTCGATCCTCTTCAGCACGAGGAGGAGCGCCAGGGCGCCGGTCTCGGGGTCGGGGCCGGCGGGGACGTCCAGGGCCGCGACGGCGTTGTGGAAGTCGAGCTGATCCTCGACACCCACCGGGCGCGTGACGTAGAGGCGCGATACACCACGCAGGCGGACGCCCGGCAGCCCCGCGAGCACGTGCACGGCCGCGGCCAGCGTGCCCGGCGCGTCGCCCACGTTCGCGCCGAGCCCGACGTACGCCCGCACCCGTCCCGCCACCCGCGCGGCCTCCCGTAGACTCGCCCGACGATGGGCGAGGCGACGGTCATCATCCTTCACCCGGGCGCGGACGGCGAGGGGCCGCTCCCGAGGCTGCTGGCCGAGGCCCGCGATCGCCTCGTGGCGCACCAGGCGCGGCTCTTCGAGCAGGCCGGCGTCCATGTCGTGCGCATCGAGCGCGGCGCGCGCGCGGCCAGCTTCGGAGAGCGGCTGGCGGCGCTGGCCGGGGGCGTGCCGGGCGGGCTCATCATCCTGGGCGCCGGCGCCGCGCCGCGCCTGTCGCCGACCGATGCCCGACTGCTCGTGGCGGTGGCCGGCGGTGGCGGCCGTCGCGCCCTCACCAACAATCGCTATTCGTCCGACGTGTGTGCGGTCTCCGACGCGGGCGCACTGCGCGACCTTCCGCCGCTCCCCGGCGACAACACCCTGCCCCGCTGGCTCGCCGAGCGCGCGGGGTTCGCTATCGCGGAGCTGGCCGGACGCGAGCGACTGGCGCTGGACCTCGATGCGCCGCTCGACCTGGCGATCGTCGCGCTGCTGCCGCGTCCGCCGGCAGGCCTGGGCCGGCTCGCACGCGAGCGGGGTCTGACCGTGCCACGCCTGGAGGAGCTGCGTACGCTGGCCGCCGATCCGCGGCGGGAGCTGCTCGTCTTCGGCCGAGCCTCGTCACGAACGCTGGCCTGGCTGGAGCGCCACGTCGCCTGCCGCGTCCGCTTCCTGGCCGAGGAGCGCGGTCTCCGCACGGCGGCCCCCGGCCAGCGTCCGCCACGCGCCACGCTCGGGCGGCTGCTGGCCGCGCGCGGTCCGGGGGCGCTGGCGGCGATCGTCGCCGAGCTGGCCGACGGGGCCGTCCTCGACTCGCGCGTGCTCCTCGCCGATCGCCTCGGCGCCGACGAGCGCGCCTGGCCGTCCGCGGAGGACCGCTTCGCCTCGGACTTGCTGCGGGCGGGGGACGTGAGCGATCCCTGGCTCGGAGCGCTCACGGTGTCCGCGGCCGGCGCGCCCATCCCCATCCTGCTGGGCGGCCACTCGCTCGTCGGCCCGGGGCTGCCCTTGCTGCTCCGGGGCACGATCCATTCCCGTGGGGCATAGCCACGCACGCAGCGGCCTGTCGGAGACGGTTCGGACAGAGCGAGGTGCCATGGCAGACCCTGGATCACGCTCGCCGATGCCGCCCCCGAGCTCGATCGCGCCGTCCGACGTGCGCCTCGGGCCCGGCCTGCGGGACTTCCGGCCCCCTGCCTCAAGGACCATGCCTGTCGGGAATGGCATCGGGCCTTCAAACGGCCGGCGGCCGCTGACGCTGAGGCGATCCGCGTCGTCGCGTCTGCGACCGCGGCCGGTGCGCACGCTAGAATGGCCGCGCGTGCCGGGAGACGCTCGCATGCCCTGCCTCGATGCGTCCCGCCCGCCCGCGCCGACCCCGCCCACGCAGCTCGACGCATGAGGACCGCGTGACTGGACTCTGGTACGTGCTCGGCTTCGCCTTCGCCGGGATCACGTTCGTCTTCATCACGATCGGCGCCGCCTGGCTCCTCAGTCACCGCACCCGCGGCGACCGGCACAAGGGCCTGCCCTACGAGTCGGGCATCGACACCTTCGGCGATACGTGGGGTCGTTTCGGGCTCTCCTTCTACATCTACGCCCTGCTCTTCGTCGCCTTCGACATCGAGGTCGTGTTCATCTACCTCTGGGCGCTGGTCTTCCAGGACGTGCTGGTGGGGGGCTTCGTGAGCATGCTCATCTTCGCGGGCGTCCTGCTCGTCGGCCTGGGCTACGCCTGGCGCAAGGGGGTCCTGACGTGGAAGTGAACCTCGAGGGCGGCGGCACGACGGCGCTGGTCCCGGCCCCCGAGAGTGAGGTCGTCGAGCCCATCGTCCTGCCCAATACGATCTGGACGCCGGCCGACCCGAGCGCCTACGGCGGTGGCCGCCCGCCCGCGGACACCCATCTGCGCGAGTGGGAGGCGACCGGCGCCCATGGCGACGACGCCCGCTGGGGCGCGCTGGACGTCATCCCGACCAAGGCCGACTACGTCCTCGACCTCATCCGCGTCAACAGCCTCTGGCCGCTCCTGTCGGGGCTGGCCTGCTGCGCCATGGAGATGATGTCCGCGGCCACGTCGCGCAACGACATGGACCGCTTCAACATGTTCCCCTTCCGCGCCAGCCCGCGCCAGGCGGACGTGCTCATCGTGGCCGGCACGCTGACGACGAAGATGGCCGGTCCGCTGGTCCGCCTCTGGGAGCAGATGCCGGAGCCGAAATGGTGCGTGGCCATGGGCGACTGCACCTGCTCCGGTGGCCGCTACAAGCGCTCCTACGCGACGATCCAGGGCATCGATCGCCTGATGCCGGTGGATGTCTACGTGCCCGGTTGCCCGCCGCGGCCGGAGGGGCTGATCTACGGCATGCTGAAGTTGCAGCAGCTGATCATGGACCGCCGGGGCCAGTGGCGCGATCGCCGCATCGGCCCCAGCGTGCCCGACGGCGTCTGAGCGACGGGAGGAGTCGCGCCATCGACACCGCGCTGAAGCGCCGCCTCGAGGCCACGCTGGGCGAGCAGCTGTCAGGTCCCGTGGCGCAGCGCCATGACACGACGGAGATCCGCATCGCGCCCGGCGATGTCGCGGCCGTCATGCGCACCCTGCATGACGATCCGGCCCTCCGCTTCGGCCTCCTGGCCGACATCTGCGGGGTCGACACCGGCACCACGATGCAGGTCGTCTACCACCTCTGGTCGGACACGACGCCGGACTGGCTGCGTGTCATCGCCGCGGACCTCGACCGCGACGATCCGCGCGCGCCCTCGATCACCTTCCTGTGGAAGGGCGCCGAGTGGGGCGAGCGCGAGGCCTATGACATGTTCGGCATCGTCTTCGAGGGCAACCGCGACCTTCGTCGCATCTACATGCCGCCTGACTACACCAGCTTCCCGCTGCGCAAGGACTTCCTGCTGCCCGACGACGCGTCACGCTCGCCGGGCATGGGCGTGCGCCACATGGAGCAGGGGCGCCGGCCGGCCGACGCCCCGGCCGCCGCGCCGCGCAGCGCGAAGGCCGGCTGACCATGTCGACCACGCCGCCCACGCGCGTCCGTTCGCTCGACGACCCGGAGCTCTACGTCGAGACGCCGGCCACGATCTTCGACGCCATCCCGCCCTACCCGCCGCGCACCGAGCGCGAGGCCGAGTTCTACTCGGTCCGCGAGGGCGAGATGCTCATCAACCTCGGCCCGCAGCACCCCTCGACCCACGGCGTCCTGCGCGTCGTGTTGAAGATCGACGGCGAGCGCGTGGTGGACCTCGACCCGGTGCTGGGCTACCTCCACCGGGGCGTGGAAAAGATCTGCGAGAACAGCGACTGGCACATGGTCGTGAGCCACTGCGACCCGCTCGAGTACATCGCCTCGATGTTCAGCGAGCTGGTGCCGGTGATGGCCGCCGAGAAGCTGCTCGACGTCGAGGTGCCGCGCCGGGCGGAGTACATCCGCGTCCTCGCCTGCGAGCTGAACCGGATCTCCAGCCACGCCCTCTTCATGGGCTGGCTGGCGCTCGACCTGGGCGGCCTCACGCCGATCCTCTACGGCTTCATCGAGCGCGACGAGATCGTGGAGATGCTGGCCGCGCTGACGGGCCAGAAGCTGCTCTTCAACTACATGCGCATCGGCGGCGTGAACGGCGACCTGAACCACGAGTTCATGAGCCGCCTGGGCGACTGGATGGGCCACGCGGCGCGGCGCATCGAGGACAGCCAGACGCTCATCAACGAGAACGAGATCTTCGTCAAGCGGACGCGCGGCCTGGGCGTCATCGACCGCGAGACGGCCCTGCGCATGTGCCTCTCCGGCCCCCCGCTGCGCGCCACCGGCATCCCCTACGACGTCCGCCGGGCGCACCCCTACGGCGTCTACCCCGAGCTGGAGTTCGAGATCCCGACGCGCGAGGAGGGTGACTCCTATGCGCGCTACCAGCTTCACCTCGACGAGATCAAGCAGAGCATCCACATCATCGACCAGGTGCTCCACAAGCTGCCCGACGGCCCGGTCATGGCCAAGCTGCCGCGCCTGCTGCGGCCGCGGCCGGGACGCGCCTTCGCGGCCATCGAGAGCCCGCGCGGCCAGTACGCCGTCTACGCCATGAGCGACGGCACCGATCAGCCCTTCCGGCTGCGCATCCACGACCCGTCGTACTTCAACCTGCAATCCGTGGGCCTGCTGACGCCGGGCCACCTCATCGCCGACACGATGGCCATCATGGCCAGCCTGGACCCGATCATGGGCGGCGTCGACAAGTGATGACGCTGACGCGCTCCTGGAGCCGCCTCACGCCGGCCGGCAAGATCGTCGTGCCGCTGCTGGCGATCGTCGTGGCGCTGACGGTGGCGCTGCTGCTGGGGGTGGTCACGGGCATCGTGCCCGCCATCCTGGGCGCGGTCCAGGACACGCTCGAGGCGAACACCGGGATCGTGCGCTTCGTGGTCGCCGTCCTGGCCGTGCTGCTCTTCACCATCCCCACGGCCTTCATCGTCGGCTTCCTCGAGTTGAAGGCCATCGCCTTCATGAACCTGCGCCTCGGTCCCAACCGCGTCGGTCCCTGGGGCACGCTGGCGGCGGCCTTCCACGGCTTCAAGATCCTGGCCAAGGAGGACTTCACCCCGACCGGCGCCGACGTGCCGGTCTTCACGCTGGCCCCGGCGGTCGTCTTCCTCGCGCCCGTGCTGGCCTTCCTCGTGCTGCCCTTCGCGCCGGGGCTCTTCGGCCAGGACATGAACATCGCCCTGCTCTACTTCTTCGCCATGGGCGGGCTGGGCGTGGTGGGGCTGATGATGGCCGGCTGGTCGAGCTTCAACAAGTACAGCCTGCTGGGCGCCCTGCGGGCAGCGGCGCAGATCATCAGCTACGAGATCCCGCTCACCCTCTCGGTCGTGGGGCTGGTCCTCCTGGCGGGCACGCTGAGCCTGAACCGGATCGTGCTCAACCAGCAGGGCGGCTTCTGGGACTGGTACGTCTGGCAGCAGCCGCTGGGCTTCGTCATCTTCTTCATCGCCGCCACCGCCGAGGGCAACCGCACCCCCTTCGACCTGACCGAGGCCGACAGCGAGATCGTGGCCGGCTTCGCCACCGAGTACAGCGGCATGCGTTTCGGCTTCTTCTACTTCGCCGAGTACGTCAACGTCTTCCTGCTCTCGGCGCTGACGGTCGTGCTCTACTTCGGCGGCTGGCTGGCGCCCATCGACATCGGCGCCGTGCTGCACCAGGTCGGCCTGACCTTCGACCCCGCGCTCGACCCGGGCAGCCTCGGCCTGGGGCTGCTGCTGGGCGTCCTCATCGTGCCGCCGCTGGCCATCGTCGCCCTGGCCCTGCCCTTCTGGGCCTTCAGGAGCGGCCTGCCCTTCTGGAAGGCGCTGGTCATCGGCTTCCTCCTCTTCAACGTCATCGCCGCCGGCGCCACGCTGCTCTGGGCCGTGGCCAGCTTCGAGGTCGTGGAGGGGCTGCTCTGGTTCATGGCCAAGACGTACGTCTTCGTGGCCGTCCTCGTGTGGATGCGCGCCACGCTGCCCCGCGTGCGCATCGACCAGCTCATGGGCTTCGCCTGGAAGTGGCTCCTGCCCGCGGCGCTGGTCAACCTCTTCGTGACCGCCCTGGCCCTCATCGTCATCGACGCAGTGAAGGGCTGAGGCGATGGACCTGACGAGGCTCGTGCCGGGCATCGGGATCCTCAAGGGCATGGCCCTGACCATGCGCCGCATGTTCCAGGCCAAAGTGACGGTCCAGTACCCCGAGGTCGTGCAGGACATCTCGCCGCGCCACCGCGGCCGCCTGCAGCTGCTCTACGACGAGTACGGCACGCTCAAGTGCGAGACCTGCTTCCAGTGCGCGGCGGCCTGCCCCATCGAGTGCATCGACATGGGCGGCGTGGACACGAAGAGCCG
>JBGPMJ010000155.1:0-6195 GCA_041486935.1 Candidatus Limnocylindria bacterium
CAAACCCACACGCCGGCGACCATCTTCCTCAACGGCCTCTTCGTGCAGGCGTATCCGGACCTCGCCAAGCGCCTCGCCGGCGACCCGGGCATCGAGCTGGCGAACCATTCCTGGGATCACGCTGGTTGGACCGGGAACTGCCCCTACACGCGCCCGATCCAGTCGCCCATGACCAGGCGAACCGAGGTCACGAAGACCGAGGCCATCGTCAAGGATGTGACCGGGGTCGAGATCCAGTACTTCCGGTTCCCGGGCTTCTGTCACACGACGTCCGACGTGACCCTGGTGCGCTCACTGGGCGAGTACTCGATCGGCTCGGACTGCTTCTTCGGGGACACGTACGGCTGGTCCGCGCAACGCCAGGTTGCGTCCGTCGAACGCGGGTGCACCTCGGGCTCGATCGTGGTCACCCACCTCAATGGCCCGCCCTACCACGCGAACGTCTACGAGGCGCTCAAGATCCTCATCCCATGGTGGAAGAAACACGGCTGGACGATCGTTAGTGTCGGGCAGATGCTGGGCCACCCGACCCCATGATCGAGCGAGTCGGACTGACCGCTCGCTCGACGGGTATCCCAGAGCGGCGGCAATGATCTGGTAACGCGCCCTATTCGCAATACGAGGATGCCTTGTCGATCGTCCGATACGGGCAGTCAGCCATCCCGATGAGGTACAGGATCGCGGCGCGATTCCGCTCCGGCTCCGTGACGATGGCGCGGGACCGCTGGTACGTCCCGGTTCCCAGTTCAAACGTGAAGGCGAAGATCCCCTGTGTCCCGTAGTACCAGTCGCGGGCCGTGCCACTGTCGACGTACAACCGGCTCGCCTGCTCGGGCAGATACCCGTTGAGATGGGCCATGGTCTTGCCCATCGTCACGAAGACCGCGTGATCGTCCGCCGTCATGTCGCTCGGGATGGCCGTCCGGGTGTAGCCGTACGGCCACATGACGAGGCGGCCGGACGCATGGAACGTGATGGCCGCGCGGATCTCCTGCCGGCCGTCGAACACGAGCGACTCGACGAAGTCCCGCACGGCCTGCGTCTCCGGTGCCGAGAACGGCGCGCTGCCCCTGAAATACGGGCTCCTCGGGTGGGAGCTCACGAGGCCGCAACACCCCCAGTGGTCTGCGTAGTTGCGGTTCAGGTCGGTCCCGATCGCGCCACCGGGCCCAGGCTGGCGGTTCTTACGCCAGCGGTGGAACCGGCCGCCGGCGATGTCGAAGGCGGCACCATCCGGGTTGACGTCGAAGACGATGAAGATCGCCCGAGTCTGGACGAGCCCGGTGATCGTCGGGTCGGGGCCGTAGCCGTCGAGCAGCCAGTCCATGACCGCCAATGTCATCTCGAGCGACAGGTGCTCGAGCCCGTGATGGAGCCCGTCGAACAGGACGCCCGGCGGATGGGTGCCATCCGTGACGTGGGTGCTGATCTCCATCGCCCAGATGGTGCGGCCCTCCGAACTCCGGCCGATCGAGAACAGTCGAGCGATGTCCGGGTGCGCGGCGGCGGCGTCGACGACGGCCGCACACAGACCGGCATACGTGTGGTAGCCCGCATATCCGGCCGGGAACCGATCTGTCTCAGGCGGACAGGTCGGCAGGGTGGCTAGCGGAATCGTCCCAGATGGGCTCGCGGTCGCGACCGGGCCGATGCTCGCACTGGCGCTCGAACCCGCCGCTGCAGCTGCAGGCGATGTTTGGCTCGGAGCGCCGGATGCCGGCCCGACGATCGATGCGCTCGCCCGCGCCGGGCTCGCCGTTGCTGCAGGAGTCGTCGGAACGGACGCGACGGACGCGGCGACGACGATCACCACGGCGACCCCGGCCACCGCTGCCCAGATCCGGACACGACCGAGGTGCATCGCCATGACGGGACAATGTAGCCCAGCGCCGCTGTCCAGGTGGATCTGAGATCAGACCAGAAAGGTCGGCTGGCGAGCCGTTACGTATGCGGTCAACCTGGCGGAGCGAAGACCTGCTGCGCCACCGTGGCGACGGTCCAGTCGATCCAGTCTTCGTGTGTCCAGCCGAGGTCGTGGACCAGGACGCGGTAGGCGTCGCCGAGATAGAGCAGCAACATGTGCGTCGCCCGCTCCGGTGTGATCCCGCCGCGAAGGGCAGACTTCAGGCGCAGGATCTGGGCCTTCTGGTTGGGCCTGCGCCTACTGGTGCAGAACGATCCCGAGAGACCCCTCTACGCGACTTCCTGAAACCGGGAGGGCCGGAGTCACGCATATCGGCCCATGGCTCCGTTCGCGTGTCCGGCGGGTCAGCCGCTCCGTCAATGTCGCGCCGGCCGGAGCAGCGCGAGGGCAGGACGACCTCCCTGATCGGGCTGCTCGGCACTGCCTCGCGCCCGGGCCGAGCGCGACGATGCCCCGAGGCGGCGGTGCGTTGAGGCGCGGCTCCATCGGGGCCGCCTCCGCGGCTGCCACGCACAACGAGGGGTGATGAACGTGCGAGTGTTGGTCGTCTACGCAAGCCGTCACGGAGCCACACGGGAGATCGCCGAGCGCATCGCGGCGAGACTCGGCCAGGGGGGCGTCGAGGCGACGGTGAAGTCCACCGAGCCGGCCGGCGACCTGGCCGGCTACGACGCGTTCGTCATCGGTAGCGCCGCCTACGCCTTCCACTGGCTGAAGGAGGCCTCCGCGTTCGTCCGGCGCAACCGCTCCCTGCTCGCGAGCCGGCCGGTCTGGCTGTTCAGCAGCGGCCCGCTGGGCACCAAGACCACCGACGCCCAGGGTCGCGACGTCCGCGCCGAGGCCGAGCCCCGGGAGTTCGCCGAGTTCCGGGACGCCATCCATCCCCGTGACCTGCGGATCTTCTTCGGAGCCTATGACCCTGAGGGCAAGCCGATCGGGTTGATGGAGCGGCTGACCCGGATGATGCCGGCGGCCCGTGCGGCGATGCCGGTCGGAGACTTCCGCGATTGGGATGAGATCGAGGCCTGGGCCGGGAAGATCGCCAACGAACTGAAGCTCGTGCCCGCCGGCAGCCGCTGATGCGGAGGAGGATCGGAACATGTCCGACCAGGCCACGAAGCTCGTCATCTCGGGCGTGCTTCTACTGCATGGCCTCGGGCATGGCGGCGCGCTGGGAGCCCTGATCTGGATCGCGCTCCGCCCGGGGACCGACACCGGTGCCTGGCTCGCCGCTCGGTCGTGGGTCGCTCCCTCACGGCCGTCGGCCACGGCGACAACGATCGCCGGCGGCTTCTGGATCCTGTCCCTGGTCGGCTTCGTGGCCACCGTCCTGGCGTTCTGGCTAGTTCCCGGAGATGGGTGGAGGGTGCTGGCGGTCGGTGCCGCGATCGTTTCGACCGTCGGCATCGTGCTCTTCTTCGGGACATGGCCGCTGTTCAACACGCTGGCCGCCCTCGGCGTCAATGTCGCGGTCCTCGTCGCCCTGCTCTGGCTGCACTGGCCTCCACGGGCCGTCTGAGCTCGCCCGCGTCAGGGGTCGGCGCCCCTACGATGACGGCGTGCAGGAGACCCGGCTCCCGTTCCGTCGCGACCGGCTGACCTGGCTGACCTACATCCAGCTCGGCTTCTACGGCGCGCTCATCAACGGGCTGGGGCCCGCCCTCGCCGGCCTCCGGACCGACCTCGGGCTCAGCCACGCCGAGGCCGGCCTGCACAGCTCGCTGTTCGCCGTCGGGATGCTGTCGGCGGGCCTCGCCGGAGATCGCGTCGTCCGATGGCTCGGGAGGCGGCGAACGCTGTGGCTCTCGACGATCGGCCTTACCGTCGGGGTCCTCGTCTTCGTCCTCGGGCGGGCCCTCGACGTGACGCTCGCCGGGGTCCTCCTCGCCGGCACGGTCGGCTCGCTCGTGATCCTCCTCGTCCCGGCGATCCTGTCCGACCACCATGGCCCGCGTCGCGCGGCGGCGTTCAGCGAGGCGAACTCGGTCTCGAGCGCGATGGGCGCCGTCGCCCCGCTCCTCGTCGGCGCCTCGATCGCCCTCGGCGGCGGCTGGCGTCCGGGTCTCGTCGCGGCGACGATCCTCGCCGTCCCGGCACTCGCCCTCCTCTCGCGGCGCGTCGAGATCCCGGAACCGCGGGCGGTCACGACGGGATCGAGCGGCCGGCTCGGGGTCGCCTATCGGGTCCATTGGGCGATGCTCGTCCTGGTGATCTCGGCGGAGTTCTGCATCGTCTTCTGGACGGCGGACTTCCTGCATGCCCGGTTCGGGCTCGAACCCAGCCTCGCCGCCGGGGCGGTGACGGTCTTCCTCGTCGGGATGGTGACGGGCCGGGCAGCCGGAGCGCGGCTCGCGCTCCATCACGACCCGGACGTCGTCGTCCGCGTCGCGCTGCTGGTCGCCGCCGCCGGTTTCGCGATCTTCTGGCTGTCACCCTGGGCCGCGCTCTCCGTGGCCGGCGTCCTCGTCGCGGGCCTGGGGATGGCCGGCCTCTATCCGATGACCCTCGGCCTGGCCGTCGCGAGCGCGCTCGAGGCGACCGACCTCGCCGCCTCCCGGGCGGCGCTCGCCTCCGGATCCGCCGTGCTGGCCGGCCCGCTCGTCCTCGCCGCACTGGCGGATGCCGCCGGCATCGCCATCGCCTTTGCCATCGTCCCGGTCCTGCTCGCGCTCTCCTGGGTCCTCCAGGCGGCCGTGCCCAGGCTGGCCAGCTCGCGATCGGTCGAGCCGGTCCCCTAGATCGTCGCCGCCCTACAGCGCCCGCATGCGGTTGTTCTTCGCGTCGTGCGTGACCTCAGCCAGCCCGAGCGCCTCCAGGAGCGGCGGCAGGTAAACGCCGAAGCGGCCGCGCAGGCCCTTCTTCAGCCCGTACCAGCCGCCCACGGGGTTGTCCGCTGAGCGGCCCCAGGCCTCGACGGACCCCTCCGCAGCCGGCTTCTGCTCATCCGCGCCGCCCAGCGGCAACCAATCGCCGTGCGCCTTGAGCATGGCGTGCAGATCGTCGATGCAGCGCAGGTGGTAGCGCAGCTGCGTCGAGCCGACCTGGCACACGAGGGCCGGCGGATCGGCCGCCGCGTCGCGGTACATCTGATACTCGGAGGTGCCGGGCGGCGTCTTGAGGTTCCAGGGGGACTCGCGGGTCCCCCGACCGGTCGCGTCGGTGGCTGCCATGTCCAGGTCCTCGATGCGCGGTCGGCTGGGACGCCCCGCGCCCCTAGTATCGTGGTGGCCGGCAGCGGCTGCGCTCCGAAGCACCGAGGAGGTAGAGACCATGGCCTGGCTCAGATCGCCGCGCACGGCGGTCGCTCTCGCGGCGCTCGCCTTCCTGGCCTTCTTCGCGCGGGCGCTCCTCGACTGGCGCTTCGTCTATCCGGACTTCATTGCTGAAACGGACGTCGCGGTGACCGCCGCGGCCATCGCCTTCTACCTCGCCGTCGGAGCCGTCTGGTTGTGGGGCATCGTGGGCCTGGCGGCCGGCCGGCGCAGCGGGGCCAACGCCGTCCTGGTCCTGGCGCTCCTCGGCCTGGTCGTCGGCGGTGTGGCCACCCCGATCGCGCTCTGCGCCTTCCCCTGTCAGACGGCCTGGCCGCTCATGGAGATCGTCAACTGGACCGGCATCGTGGTCGGGGCCCTGTCCTCCGCCTCCGCCTTCCTCTCCCGACCAGCCGCCTGAGCTGAGTGGGGTGCCGGTGATCCGGCTCGGGCTGCGCGCGAACCTGCCCCAGTTCACGCTGCTCGTCGCCGTCAACGGCCTCGTCGGCGCGACGGTCGGCCAGGAGCGGACGCTGCTGCCGCTGCTGGCCGTGGACGAGTTCGGCGTGACCGCCGCCACCGCCGGACTCGCCTTCCTGGTCGCCTTCGGAGCCGCCAAGGCGGTCGCCAACCTCGCCGCGGGCGCCCTGTCGGACCGCTACGGCCGGAAGCCGGTCCTGCTTGCCGGCTGGCTCATCGGCCTGCCGGTGCCGCTGCTGATCATCGTCGCGCCCGAGTGGTCGTGGATCGTCCTGGCCAACCTCCTGCTCGGCGTCAACCAGGGCCTGTGCTGGTCGACCACGGTGGCCATGAAGGTCGATCTCGTGGGGCCGGCGCGCCGCGGTCTGGCGCTGGGACTCAACGAATCGGCTGGCTACGTGTCGGTCGCCGGCGCCGCGCTTGTCACCGGGCTCATCGCGGCGCAGACAGGCCTGCGCCCGGAGCCGTTCCTCCTCGGGCTGGCGGTGGTCGCCCTCGGGCTCGGTGCCTCGGCGCTGTTCGTGCGCGAGACTTCCCCGC
>JBGPMJ010000156.1:0-6061 GCA_041486935.1 Candidatus Limnocylindria bacterium
GGCACGGCCAGCCCGAAGAAGGGGTCCGTGACGAACTTGACGCGATCGAGCTTGCGCTCGATCGCGGCATGGACCATGGCCCGCGTGTGGTTGATGTTGATGCGGTGGCCGACGCCGTATGGGCCGCCCGTCCAGCCCGTGTTGATGAGCCAGACCGGGACGTCGTGCTGCGTCATCCGATCGCCCAGCATGTGCGCGTAAACGCCCGGATGGCGCGGCATGAACGGAGCGCCGAAGCAGGTCGAGAAGGTGGCCGAGGGCTCCTTGATGCCGACCTCGGTGCCCGCCAGCTTGGCCGTGTAGCCGCTGATGAAGTGGTACATGGCCTGCTCGCGCGTGAGCCGCGAGATGGGCGGCAACACCCCGAACGCGTCGGCGGTGAGGAAGATCAGCGTGCGCGGGTGGCCGGTGATGCCCGGCTCGACGGCGTTGGAGATGAAGGTGACGGGGAAGGCCGCACGCGTGTTCTCCGTGACTTCCTCGGAGTCCAGGTCGAGGGTCCGGCTGTCGGGATCCATGACCACGTTCTCCAGGATGGTCCCGAAGCGCTTCGTGGTCGAGAAGATGTCCGGCTCGTAGATGGGCGAGAGGCGGATCGTCTTGGCGTAGCAGCCGCCCTCGAAATTGAAGACGCCGTCGGGACCCCAGCCGTGCTCGTCGTCGCCGATGAGCGTGCGCGTGGGGTCGGCCACGAGCGTCGTCTTGCCCGTGCCGGAGAGGCCGAAGAAGATCGTCGGATCGCCCGCCGGCCCGACGTTGACCGACGAGTGCATGGGCAGCACGCCCTCGTCGGGGAGCAGGAAGTTCATGACCGTGAAGGCGCTCTTCTTGATCTCGCCGGCGTACGCGGTGCCGCCGATGAGCACCTCGCGACGCGTGACGTGGACGAGGATGAACGTGCCCGAGCGCGTGCCGTCGGTGGCCGGATCGGCCTGCAGGCTCGGCGCGTCGTAGATCGTGAAGTCGGGCCGGAATGACGCCAGCTCGTCCGCCGAGGGACGGATGAAGAGGTTGTGGGCGAAGAGGCTGGCCCAGGCCGTTTCGGTCGTCACGCGCACCGAGCGCCGATGGAACGGGTCGGCACCCACGAAGGCATCCTTGACGAACGTTTCGCGCGCCGCGAGATGGCCGAGGACCTTCTCGCGGAGCCGCTCGTAGTGCGCCTCGCTGATGGGCTTGTTGACCTCGCCCCACCAGACCTTGTCATGACTGGCGGGCTCGTCCACGACGAACTTGTCCTTCGGCGAGCGGCCGGTGTGGGTGCCGGTGCGCACGACGAACGGGCCCCCCGCGGCGATGACGCCCTCGTCCCGTTGGATGGCAGCCTCGTAGAGAACCGGCACCGAGAGGTTGTGGTGGACGACGGGGCCGCGCGCGCTTGCGGCTCGGGTCCGATCGACGGTCGACTGGGAGGCGGTCACGATCTCTCCTTGCTCGGTCGGGGCCCGTGGTCGGTCGGGACCCCTTGACGCCCCGAAGGGCGGACCGGCCGCGCGTGCCCGGGACTCTCGCCCGCGGGGAGTCGGCTTCCGCAGTCGCAGGCGATTGTACCCCTCGTCGTCCAGCCCGGTCAGCGGCCGAACGTGCCGGGGTCGCCCCGCGGCCCCAAGCGCCCGATCTCTGCCCGCAGTCGTGCCCGCAGCGCCCGATTTCTGCCAGATGCGCGTGTGGCTGACGAAGGTCAGCGGATCCCTGCCAGCGGTCGCTGGGGGTGACCGATGACGAGAACGCGCACCGCGCGAGGGTCGGGCTCACGCTCGCGGAGCGGCCGCAACCCCATCGCGAGGGGCAGCACCAGCGACCGTTGTCGTCCTGGCTGACGTTTGTCAAGAACAGGATCCCCGGTCCATCTGGACCTGGAGTACTGACGTCGGCGAGGGGTGGGCGGCCTCGGGCCGGGGCGGCGCCGGGAAGGGCCGGGCGGCCCCTCGCGGCTGGATAGTGCTACTATCTTGGCGCACGTTTCCCACGTCGTGCGCCACCCCGCACAGGAGCCCGATGACGATGGCCACAACCTCGACCGCCGGCGAAGGCGCTGTGCCGGCACTCGCCCCACTCACGCTCGGCGAACGACTCGCCGGCTGGAAGGAGATCTTCGAGACGGCCAACCCGCCCAGGAGCGGGCGGATGGACGCAGTCGGGAAGTGGCTCGTCATCACGCGGGCGGCCGTCTTCCCGATGACGGTCTGGTCCGGGATGATCGGCGCGATGCTCGCGGTCGGCGTGGCGCGGACCACCGGTGCGGTCACGGTCGACTACGGCCTCACGGCGATCGCCATCATCGGGCTGGTCGTCTCGCATGCCGCCAACAACATGATCAACGACTACTTCGACACGACCGGCGGCGTCGACACCGAGGACTACGTCCGCGCTCTGTACGCGCCGCATCCTATCCTCTCGGGCTGGGTCACGAAGCGCCAGCTCGCCGCGGCGATCCTCATGGTCAACGCGGTCGGCGCGGCGATCATGTTGTACCTGGCGGCCGCCCGGGGTCCGCTCGTCATCGTCTTCGCGCTGGCCGGCCTGTTCGTCTCGGTGTTCTACGTCGCCCCGCCCCTGCGCCTCAAGCACCATGGCCTGGGCGAGCCCGGCGTCTTCCTCGTCTGGGGCCCGCTGATGATCGGCGGCACCTACCTCGTGGCGACCGGCGAGGTGCCGCTGTGGGTACTCATCTTCTCCCTCCCCTACGCGCTGCTCGTCACCTCCGTGCTCTTCGGCAAGCACATCGACAAGATCGGGCCGGACACGGCGCTGGGTATCCGGACGATGCCGGTCATCCTCGGCGAGGCGCGAGCGAGACGGGTGAACCAGGTCCTGATGACCGCCTTCTACCCGATCGTGATCGGCGCGGTGCTTGTCGGCTGGATCGGCCCCTGGGTGCTCCTGATCCTGCTGGCCGTGCCGCGGCTGCTCCTCGTGCTGCGAGCGTATGCCGCCCCGAAGCCGGGGGGGCCGCCGCACGGCTATCTCGGCTGGCCGCTCTGGTTCGTCGGCTACGCCTTCATCCACACCCGCCGCGCCGGCGGCCTGTTGACGCTGGGCCTGCTGCTGAATGCGCTGCTGCCGATCAAGCTGCCTTGGCTGTAGGCGGCTTCCTCACTTCAGGTGGACCATGACGTTGCCACCTGACAGCAGGAGGCCGCCCGAGTAGGTCGGTCCTGTCCAGGTCCCGACCAACTTGTACTCGAGACCGTCCTTGTCGAGGACCCGGATCGCGAAGGGGTCGAGTGTACGGCCCTGGCGCAGGGTGCTGCGCCCGGATCTCGCGGTCCGCGCATGACACGCCGCGCCACGTCACTTGGTGGGGCGGTCACCGAGCTATTCCACCCAGATGGGCACGTCGGCGAGGGTGCGGACGAGGCGCAGGTCGGCCGTGATGAGCGGGAGCTGCAGGCGGATCCCCAACTCCGCCCAATGAGCGTCTGCCCAGCCGAGACCGAACTCCCGACAGATCTCGATCAGCCGCTCCTCGAGGGGCGGTTCGACGACGCCGAAGCGGATCCGGGTCGTGGCCGCGAGCTCGTCGGCGATCCGGCCCCAAGCGATACGCTGTCGTCGCGCCGCACGGACCAGGCCGCTGCGGATCTCGAAGTCGAACGGCGCGGCAGTGAAGGCGCCCAACCGGCCCGTTTCGAAGTCAGCTCGAAGGCCCGTAGCCTGACGGCTCACGGTCTCATCCATGACAAGCCAGGCGATGACGCAGCTGCTATCGAGAACGACGGCGCGCACGGGCCTTCATCGCTCGTTCGTACCGGATGAAGCCGTCCCACGCCCGATTCTCGTCGCGGACCTCGCGGATCAGCCGCTCAACGTAGCCCATCTCGACGGGAACGGCCAGGCGGTCCATCTCCGCCCCGGCGGCACGACGCTCCTCGAGCAGCCAGCGGCGCTGCTCCTCGAGTCGCTCGGGCGTGTACGGCCACGGGATGGGCGCCGATGGATCGGGCAGATACGGTTCGTCCGGCCCGTACGAGGCGACCGCCTCACCGATGCGCGTCATGCCGGGGGCGCGCAGGCGCACCAGCCTCCGGCGTCCGACCCGCCGACTCTCGACGGCGATGTCGCGGACCCAGCGCCACATCGTGCGCTCGCTGACCCCGGCCGCGACCGCGGCCTCAGGTACGCCCAGAAACTCGTCCGTCTCTGACATCTGGAGTGCCATCTTACTGACACCGAAGCATGTCAGTGTCAAGGCCCGGCGCACTCCGACAGCGGCTACGCCGCGTGGTGAGCCAGGTACTCCAGCAGGTCGAGCTTGGTGACGACGCCGGCAGGCCGGCTGCCGCGAACGGCGACGAGGGCGGGGGCGCCACCGCCGGTCAGCAGCGCGAAGGCCTCATCGAGGGTGGCCGTCACCTGGACGACCGGCAGGGCCCGATCCATCACCTCGCCCACCGTCCGCTCCACCACCGACGGATCGCGGAAGGCCCGATCGAGCAGCCCCTTCTCGGAGATCGAGCCGACGATGGCCTCGAGGGCGTCGCCCTCGGGCGCCTCCGAGACCGGCATCTGGCTGATGCCGTACTGCTGGAGGAGGTCGATGGCCTCGCCGACGCGCTGGGTCGTACGGGCCAGGACCAGGTCGGGCAGGTGGCCGTCGCCGTGGCGGCCGGCGAGCAGCTCGGCCACGCGGATCACCGCGCCGGTCGTGGCGAGCAGGCCGTTCACGCGCATCCACTCGTCGTTGTAGAGCTTGGAGAGGTAGTTGCGGCCGCCGTCGGGGAGTAGCACGACCATCACGGCGGCGGGCGCCGCCACGGGATCGTCGCGCATCAGCCGGCGCGCCTCGTCGAGCGCGGCGACGACCGTGGTGCCGCACGACTCCCCGGCGAGGATGCCTTCCTCCCGGGTGATGCGGCGGGCCATGGCGAAGGCGTCGCGGTCCGACACGCGCACCCAGCGGTCCACGGTCGCCGGATCGAAGGTGCCGGGGAAGAAGTCCTCGCCGATCCCCTCCTGCAGGTACGGCCGCGCGGTGTCGCCGGAGAGGACGCTGCCCTCCGGGTCGGCGCCGACCACGCGCAGGTTCGCGTTCTGCGCGCGCAGGTAGTGGACCGCCCCGCTGATCGTGCCGCCGGTGCCGACGCTGGCCACGAAATGGGTGATGCGGCCCTCCGTCTGGCGCCAGATCTCCGGCCCGGTCGTCAGCTCGTGCGCCCGGGGGTTCTCCATGTTCCAGTACTGGTCGGGCTTGAAGGCGCCGGGAATGTCGCGGGCCAGGCGAGCCGCCACGGAGTAGTAGCTCTCCGGCGACTCGGGCGGCACGTTGGTGGGGCAGAGCACGACCTCCGCGCCGTAGGCGCGCAGCAGCGCCTGCTTCTCGGGCGACTGCTTGTCGGCCATGACGAAGATGCAGCGGTAGCCCTTGAGCGCCGCGGCGATGGCCAGGCCGTGGCCGGTGTTGCCGCTGGTCGGCTCGATGATCGTGCCGCCCGGCTTCAGGAGGCCTGCCCGCTCGGCGGCCTCGATCATGGGCAGCCCGATGCGGTCCTTGACCGAGCCGCCGGGGTTGAGCATCTCGAGCTTGGCCAGGATGAGCGGCTGGCGCTCCCGGGGGCCGAGCTCGCGGGTGACGCGCGTGAGCCGCACGAGCGGCGTGTCCCCGACCAGCTCGAGGATCGACTCGGCGAAGTGCATCGCGGCCGAGTATAGGTGGCGCGGCTCAGCGGAAGGCGTGCGTCAGCCAGCGCCAGCGCTTGCGCGTCCCGGGTGCCGCCTCGGCCGCCCGGTGGGCTTCGGCGACGGCGTCGGCCGTCCGCGCGTAGAGCGCCTCGACGATCCGTCCTGCAGTCTCCCGCTCCGCGGCCGAGTCGGGCTCCGGCAGCGGAACGTCTCCTGCGAGGCCGGCCAGCTCGCGCCCCGACGTCGGCGGCAGGACGACCATGCGGATGCAGCGACCCAGGAAGAGCTCGTGGGTGCCGCCGAAGACGATGGGCACGACCGGTGCTCCCGTCCGGAGGGCGAAGTAGCCGAGGCCGGGCTCGAGCGGTCGAGCTTGACCGGGCGGGACCGGGGGACCCTTCTCCGGGAAGAGGGCGAAGACGGCACCCGCGTCGACGAC
>JBGPMJ010000157.1:0-6057 GCA_041486935.1 Candidatus Limnocylindria bacterium
CGCGCTGAAGTACACCTTCGTGCACCCCACGACCTGGGAGGTGGGGGTCAGCGAAACCGGCACCGGGCACCAGTTCGGGCTCGACGGCGCCTTCATCCTGACCTACTGCGTCGCCTCCTCGCCGCGCATCTCGCTCGACTATTGGACGCGCGAGGGAACCATCGTCTACGGGGCCCAGTGGAAGGCGAAGCCGGAGGCGGAGGTGCCCATCGTGGTCAAGGCCGCCGAGGGACCAGTCCCGGCCAGGTTCGTCGTCTGGCACGGCACGGTGGAGGAAAAGGCGTCGTACATCCTCGATCTGGCCATCGTCACCCAGGCCACCACGTGCGACATCCAGTGGTTCAGTCCGCCCGGCCACGAAACCGAGGACCGGGCGCGCTTCGAGCAGTTCATCGCCGGGTCCCGCCTCGGCGAGTAGCGCGGGGCCGGCGCGGCCGGCCTAACGCACGAAGATCGTGAAGTCCTTGGCCAGGCTGGGCCCGAAGGTCGGCTTGAGGACGGGCACGTTGGGGAAGGCGAGGTGCTCGTCGGCGCTGGGGCGGATCCAGTCGGCGAGCTGGCGATTGACGATCAGCGTGGCGGCGTCGCGCACCTCGAGCCTGCCGGCGATCGTGGTGGCGATCGTGGTGTTCGTCAGCGGCAGCATCGGTCCCCGTCGCAGGAGGCTGGCCAGCGGGTCGGCGCCGGGGAAGGCGTGCAGGGTGCCAAGCACGACGTAGGGGCCCAGGGCGACCTGCAGCCGGTGCGAGCGGGTCCTGATGCGCCGGCCCTCGAGGCCCCGCGGACCGCCGGCCTCCACCGCGAATAGCTCGTCCCGGGTCAGGCGCAGCTCGGCCATCTCGACGCGGTGGCCGTCTTCGAGGCTCTCGAGGAGGACGTCGCGGACGAGCACGCTCTCATGGGCGTTGAGCATGTCGCTGAGCCGCTCCCCCTCCAGCTCGACGTGCCCGGCCACCCGGCAATCTCCGGCGTAGGCGAGGAACTCGATCTCCATGATCCGTGCATCCTCGCCCCCGGACCGGTACCGCGGTACCACCCGGTGGTACGGGACCGCCGGCGGTACTGCGCCGGGCCGATCCGGTGCCGGGGTGGTGGTGCGCGAGGGTCCTGGTACTCGCCCGATGACCGTCTCGAGTCCCCGATCCCCTGCCGCGAAATGCCCGCGTCCCTGCGCCGTCACTGGTACGGCCGCTGGCCCCAGCCGAAGATGATGCCGGCCCGGAAGTGAAGCTCCTCCCCGCCGAGCCCTGCGAGCCGCGTGCGGGCCATCGTCTCCAGGCGCGCCTGCCGGTCGGGCTCCAGGGCCGCCACCAACTCCTCGTCGTAGCACTGGAGCCGATAGGCGAGGTACGACTCGGCCGTCCAGGCGTGCTCGAGGAGGTGGGCGCGGGCGCCCGCCGGCCTGAGCCCGGCGCGGCGGAGCTGCGCGGCCGCGGCGCCGGTCGAGGCCAGGTCGCCGGCGCGGGCAGGCTCGGGCTCCTTGGGCTCCTCGATGCCGAGCTCGTCGAGGGCGGCGTCGACGGCCTCGCTCGCGGCGAAGGGGCGATCGTCCGCGAGCCACGTCGCGTAGGCCAGGCGGCCGCCCGGCCGAAGCACCCGGCGGATCTCGCGCAGCGCCGCCAGCCGATCAGGCACCAGCTGCAACACGAACGAGGAGACGGCCACGTCCACCGACGCCTCCGGCAGTGGGATCGCTTCGGCCGGGGCGGTCACGAAACGGGGCGGTCGGGGTAGGCTCCGGGCGGCCTGGCGGGCCTCGGCGAGCATCCCCTCCGACGGATCCAGCCCGATCACGTTCGCGGCCGGCCAGCGTCGCGCGGCGGCGAGCGTCAAGGTGCCCGTTCCGGCCCCGACGTCGAGGATCGTCGCGCCGGCGCCGTCGCGCGGCAGCCAGGCGTCGGCGAGGTCGAGCAGGCGCAGTGCGGTCGGCGCCAGGACCGGCGCCCAGTGGCGCGCGTATCCGCGCGCACGTCGGTCGTAGCGTTCGGTCATCGTCGGCACCCGCGCATGGTGCCATCGGCAGGCCCGCCCCGTCGGCCGGCCCCGTGGGCCGGCCCGCAACGCGGCGGGCACGGGCCGGGCCGCGTAACCTAACCACCCATGAGCGCCACCGACCTCGATCTGCGCGTGGCCACCTTCGACTGCTACGGCACGCTCGTGGACTGGGAAGGCGGTGCGGCGGGCTTCCTCTACCAGCTCGCGCTTCAGCACGAAGATGCGCGGCTCGTCCCCGGTCGCGAGCTGCGCGATCGCTGGGAGGCGATCCAGTTCGAGCTGCTGGTCGAGCCGTGGCGCCCGTACCGCGAGATCCTTGCGCACAGCCTGGCGGCATTCTGCCGAGAGCGCGGCTGGCCCTATCGCCCCCGGGACGGCGAAGCCCTGCTGCGCTCCATGCGCTCCTGGCAGCCCTTCCCCGACACCCGGCCGGCGCTGCTCCAGGCGCGCGAGCGCGGGCTGCGCCTGGTCATCGTCTCCAACACCGACGCGGACATCATCGCCCACACCCTGCGCCACCTGGACCTGCCCTTCGACGACGTCGTGACGGCCGAGGACGCCGGCGCGTACAAGCCCGCCGATGCGGTCTTCGACTACGCGCTGGCGCGCATCGGCGAACCGCCCGAGCACGTGCTCCACGTCGCCTTCGGCTTCAAGTACGACATCGGCCCGGCGCAGCGCCACGGCATGCGCACGGCCTGGGTGAACCGCCACGCCGAGTCGGCGCCCGGCGAGGAGCGGCCGGACTTCGAGTGGCGCGACCTGTGGGGGCTGGCCGAGCTCATGGGCGGCCCGGGCCCGCAGCTCGGTCGGGGGTCGGTCAGCCGCCGCCAGGACGCGACCGCGGCGCCGACGGCCGGCCGCTCACGGGGCGCGGACGAGCCGGAGCAGGGCGCCACGGTGATCGACGACCAGGACCTCGCCCCCCACATCGACCCCGAAGGAAACGACCGCACGCCCGGTCTCGAGTAGCAGCTCAGGCACCTGAAGGCCGGCCGCGTCGCCACGAGCATCGATCCACCAGATCGCGCCCGAGCAGTAGTCGCCGAAGAGGTAGCGGCCGGCGAGGGCCGGGAGGTCGGTCCCGCGATAGACGATCCCGCCGGTGACTACGCAGCCACGGCCGTGGTCGTACTCCGCCACCGGCGGCGTCAGGCCGGCCTCGTCGCACGCACCCACCCCGGTGCAGAGAGTGCCCTCCCTGAGGTCCCAACCGAAGTCGAGGCCGCCCACGCCGGCGCGTGCCACGTCCACCTCCTCGCGGTCACCAGCCCCGACGTCGCCGATCCAGAGGTCGCCCGTGGCCGGGTCCATGCTGAAGCGCCACGGGTTGCGCAGGCCCGTGGCCCAGATCTCGGGGCGCACGCCGGGCACGCGGACGAACGGGTTGTCGGGCGGGACGACGTAGCCCCGACCGGGAGGCGGGGGCGTGTCCACATCCAGCCGGAGGATCTTGCCCAGGAGCGTGTCGCGCCGGTGGCCGTTGGCGCTGCCGCCGCCCCCGCCGTCACCGAGCGCCACGTACAACATCCGGTCGCGGCCGAATCGGATGGCTCCGCCGTTGTGGTTGGCGGCCGGCTGCTCGACGAAGAGGACCACGCGCTCGCTGGTCGGGTCGCCTTCCCCGTCCGCCCTGCGTCCGTACTCGGCCACGACGGTGTTCCCATCGAGGTCGGTGTAGTCGACGAAGAACCGGCCGTTCGCCGCATAGCCGGGGTGGAGGGCCAGGCCAAGCAAGCCGCGCTCGCCGCCGGCGAGGACCCGATCGCGGATGTCGAGGAAGACGGCCGCGGGCGTGTGGCCGCCGGGCAGGCGCACGATGCGGCCCTCCTGCTCGGCGACGAGCAGGTCAGCGCCGCCATCGTCTGGTGCCGCAACGTCGAGCGGGGCGGCCAGGCCATCGACGACCAGCTCGAGGGCGAGGCGAGACCCGACGGACGGCGAAGGCGTCGGCGTCGGCGAGGCCTGCGACTGCGCGAGCAAGGTCTGCGACGGCGCGAGCAAGGTCTGCGACGGCGCCGGGGACGGCACAGGCGTGGCGGTGCCGCCCGGGTAGCCGGCGGTCACGCAGCCGGCAAGGGCGAGCAGCGGCACGAGCGCGAGCGCGAGGCGGACCGGCCGGAGCGTCACCGCGGCATCGTACGAGCCGGGCAGGAATCACGAAGCCCGGCGATCGCTCGCCGGGCCTCAATGGTCGTCAGTGCGGGAGCCGGACGTTCCGGCTCGACGGCTTAGCCTCGGCGGGAGGCGAAGCAGTCGTTGCAGTAGACGGGCTTGCCGTTCGTGGGCCGGAACGGGACCTGGGCCTCGCGGCCGCAGCTCGAGCACGTGGCCGCGAACATCTCGCGAGGGCCGCGGCTGGCGCCGAAGCCGCCGCCACCGCCGCCGCTGCGGCTGGCGCCGTAGCCGCCGCCGCTGCCGTAGCTGCTGCCACCGCTGCTGTAGCCACCGCCGCTGTCACCGCGGGCAGCCTTGCGGCTGGCGCGGCAGGACGGGCAGCGGCGAGGCTCGGAGAACTGACGCTGGGCGTAGAACTCCTGCTCGCTCGAGGTGAACGCGAATTCCTGGCTGCAGTCGACGCAGCTCAGGATGCGATCCGTATACAACGAAGAAACTCCTCTCGTGCCGGCTCCGCGACCCGAATCTCGCGAAACCGTGAGAGGAGTAGATCGTGTGCGCCGTGCAATTGTTGAACCCGCCTGTGCGGGTACTTGTCCCCGGACGGTACCACAGGATGTCAAAGCATGGAACCCACTGTTTTTGCACCGTTCCGCACCCACCGGCACCAGGCGTCAGGCGGCGGTCTCGACCACCGCCTGGCCAAGCGACCAGAGCGTGACCACGGTCAGCGTGACCATCAGCAGCGCCAGCGGGATCTGCCGACGCATGAGAGCCCGCCGGTCCACCCGGGCACCGGCCCCGGCGACGGCCGCGGCGTGGCCCGCCCACGCGCCGAGCATGTGGCCGGTCACGACCGCGGCGAGCTGGATGCCCCATAGCAGCGCGCCGGACAGCCAGTCGATGCCCGGCCGATAGAACGCGCTGCCGAAGAGGTCCCAGCCCTGCTGGAACGGATCGGAGAGGGCGATGACGATGCGCTGGCCGTCGAGCAGCAGGAAGGTCAGGTAGTGGGCGAGGATGTAACCGAGGGCGATGGGCACGAGGCCGGCACCCAAGGCGGCCGTGCCGCCCACCCGGGATACGAGGAGGACGCAGCTAACGAGCAGGACGAGGAAGCCCGCGAGGATCAGCGTGGCGCCTCCGAACCCCGGCAGCCCGAAGACGCTGAAGTAGGGCTGCGTCTGCGACAGCCCGTCGAACATCACGGCGCCTGTGGCGAGCGCGACGAGGGCGACCTCGGGGACCGTCCACGCGGCGTGGACGAGGCCGCTCGCGAACGGCTGCCGGACGACGCGGCCGCTCTCCGCTCGGTCGGCCAGGCGCCACGGCGCGAGCCGGCCGAGTAGCCCGAACCAGACCGAGAAGACCTCGCCGTTGGCGCGCCACGCCTCGCGACCGAGCTGGGCCATCCCCGCCAGCGTGACCATGGTGTAGGCGAGCAGCGCCGCGCCCAGGTTGCGCCCGCCGGTGCCGCCGGTGACGACCAGCTCGAGCCAGACGAAGGCGGCGAAGCCGATGACGGCCGGCCAGCGACCCAGGCGCTCCGGCCACTCGGCCGGCTCGCGACCCTCCAGGCCGAGCCGGCGCAGGAGGCCGGCGAGCAGCTCGTGGAGCGTGGAGAATGGGTCGATCCAGCTCCACGCGGGGCCGATCACCGCGGAGACGATGGCCAGGCCGACCCAGCCGTAGACCCACAGGAAGAGCGACGAGACGTCGGCCTCGCTGGAGCCGCCCACGACGAGCGTCTGCACGAGCGGCCACCCCCAGCAGACGAGGCCGATGGCGCGCAGCAGCCCGCGAGCCCAGGCAGGCACGACGCGCACCCGCCCCGCGGCGGCCGGGGGCACGGCCACGTCGCGGGAGAAGGCGAACCAGAACGAGAGGGCCACGGCCGCGGCCGCGCCGGCCAGGTAGGCGGCCAGCGGCAGCGGGGAGCGGAAC
>JBGPMJ010000158.1:0-6046 GCA_041486935.1 Candidatus Limnocylindria bacterium
CACCGCACGAGGATCTGGTCGGACGATCGGCGCGGGACCTCGCCGTCGACGCTGAGGCCCTCGAGAGCGCCGTCGCCAACGTCTTGACGGCGCTGGGCCACGCCACCGTGACCTTCCTCGGCCGGCGCCCCGAGGGCACGGTCTCGTTATCCGCGACCGTCTTCCCGGTCCGCCTCGGCGACCGCCCGGTCGCCTGCGTCCTCGCCCGTGATCTGACAGACCAGGCGCGCCTGCAGTCCGAGCTCCTGCGGGCCCAGAAGATGGAGGCCCTCGGGCAGCTCGTCTCCGGCGTCGCCCATGAGCTGAACAACCCGCTCAGCGCCATCATCGCCTTCAGCCGCTTCCTCCAGACCGACCAGCGGCTCCCGCCGGACATGCGCCACGATGCCGACCTGCTGGTGCGGGAGGCGGAGCGGACGCGCCGCATCGTGCAGAACCTCCTCGACTTCGCACGCCAGCGGCCGCCGTCACGGCAACCGATCGACATACACGACCTCGTCCGGCGCACCGTGGAGCTGCAGGCGTACCAGATCGGCGCCGGGAAGGTGCACGTGGTCGTGGACCTGCCCGACGACCTGCCCCTGGTCGACGTGGACCCGAACCAGGTCCAGCTGGTCCTGCTCAACCTCACCCTGAACGCGCTGCAGTCGATGCGCGGCGCGTCGCGGGGGCAGCTGACGATCGGCGCCCGCGGCGTGGCCGGGGCGACGGCCGGCGAGCCCGGGCTCATGCGCATCACCGTCGCGGACGACGGACCCGGCGTACCGGACTCGGTCCGGCCACACCTCTTCGAGCCCTTCTTCACCACGAAGGACGTCGGCGACGGGACCGGTCTCGGGCTTCCCGTGAGCTACGGCATCGTCGTCGCGCACGGCGGGCGGCTCTGGTTCGAGCCCACTCAGGGAGGCGGTGCGACCTTCATCGTCGAGTTGCCCGCCGCACCGGCGTTCGCGGCAGCCGTGTCAGATGCCGCTCCGCCCGTCACCGGCGCACGCCTGCACGCCAGCATCCTGGTGGTGGACGACGAGCCCTCGATGCGCGCCTTGCTGACTCGAGCATTCCAGGGCGCCGGCCACGAGGTCGCGACGGCTGCCGACGGACCTGCGGCGCTCCGCCACCTCGGCGCCGCGATGGTGGACGTCCTGATCCTCGACCACCGTATGCCGGGCATGGATGGCGTGGAGACCTACCGCCGGGCACTCGAGCTGCGGCCCGAGCTGGCTCGACGCACGCTGATGATGAGCGGCGACGTCCTCCACCCGGCGCTGCACGCCTTCGCACGAGCGCACGACCTGCCCTTGCTAGCCAAACCGTTCGACCTGGCGGATGGCCTCGCGGCCGTGGAGGCGATCCTCCGCCGCGCTGCGTGAGCGGGGCTACCGTCCCTGGCGCGGGTACTCGTGGAAGCCGCGGCCCGTCTTCTGGCCCAGGCGACCCGCGTCGACGAGCTGGCGCAGCACGGGCGGAGGCGCCATGTGCGGCGCCCCGAAGCCCTCGTGCAGCACATCCATGACGTGGAGGCAGACGTCGAGGCCGATGAAGTCGGCCAGCTCGAGCGGGCCCATGGGGTGGTTCAGCCCGAGTCGCGCACCAGCGTCGATGTCTTCGGCCGTGCCCAGCCCCTCCTCGTAGGCCCGCATCGCCTCCGCGAGGTAGGGCATGAGGATGCGGTTGACGATGAAGCCGGGCCGATCGCGGCTGGCGATCACCTGTTTGCCGATCGCCGCCGCCCAGGCCCGTACCGCGGCCTCGGTCCCGTCGCTCGTCTCGGCCCCGCGCACGAGCTCGACCAGCGGCATGACCGGCACCGGGCTGAAGAAGTGCATGCCCACGACACGGGCCCGTCGTTCCGGCGAGACCGCCGTGGCCAGGCGGGTGATGCTGATGGAGCTCGTGTTCGAGGCCAGGACCGCGTCCGGCGGTGCGAGGCGGTCCAGGTCGGCCAGGAGCGTCCGCTTGACGGCCTCCTCTTCGAAGACGGCCTCGACGACCAGAGCGGCCCCCCTGGCGGCGCGGGCGAGGTCGGCGCGCACCCCGATCCGGGCCAGCTGCGCGTCGCGCTCTTCTCCGCTCAGCCGCCCCTTGGCCACGGCGCGCTCGAGGTTGCCGGCGATCCGCGCCAGGCCGGCCTCCGCGCGGGCCAGCTCCGGCTCGTACAGCGTCACCGGGTGGCCGGCTGCCGCGAAGACCTGCGCGATGCCGTGGCCCATCATCCCGGCGCCACAGACGAGGATCGGTTGGGCGGACATCGCAGGCAGCCTACCCGACCCGCGACCGGCCGGCCAGCAGGTCGAGCGCACGATCGGCGGCGGCGTACGGGTCGAGCTCGTGATCGGCGACCGCGCGGACGAGCACCGCCGTGTCCGCCTCCAGGGCGGGCTCGGCGAGGCGCGCCCGGACCCGCTCGCCGAGGATGCCGTCGAGCTGAGCTCGGGCCCGGATCAGGCGCGTGGCGTCGACCTCGCCGTCGTCGGTCGCGGCGCGACGGGCCGCCTCGCGCCGATCGAGCGCGGCCAGCAGCTCGGGCACGCCATCGCCGCTGAGGGCCGTCGCGAGCAGGACGTCCGGGCGCTTGGGGCGCGGGCGTCCGGACTCGGCCGCCGCCCGATCATCCTGCCGGCCCACGGTCAGCATCGCCCGCAGCTGGGCAGCCGCGCGGTGCGCCCCCGGCCGGTCGCCCTTGTTGACCACGACGAGGTCGGCCACCTCCAGAAGCCCCGCTTTGATGGCCTGCACCTCGTCCCCCATCTCGGGTGCCTGCACCACGACCGTCGTGTCGGCGATGGCGGCCACTTCGACCTCGGCCTGGCCGGTGCCCACGGTCTCGATGAAGACCAGCGGGAAGCCCACGGCGTCGAAGACGGCCGCCGCGGCCACGGTCGCCGCGGCCAGCCCTCCCGCGTGGCCGCGCGAGGCCATGGAGCGGATGTAGATGTCGCGGTCGCCGGCGTGGGCCTGCATGCGCACGCGGTCACCGAGGATGGCGCCGCCGGTGATGGGGCTCGAGGGGTCGATGGCCAGAACCGCCACGCGGCGGCCGTCCCGTCGTGCCTCGCCGAGGAGGGCCGCGACCAGCGTGCTCTTGCCCGAGCCGGGGGCCCCCGTCACGCCCACGAGATGGGCGGCGCCGGCCAGCGGGTAGAGGATCCGCAGAGCGGCCTCGCCGGTGGGCGTGCGGTCCTCGACCTCGGTCAGGAGCCGCGCCAGAGCCCGCCGTTCTCCCGCCCTGGCGCGCTCGGCGAGGTCCCGACCGCGCTCGGCGGCCAGGCTGCGCGCCGGCTCGCTCACACCCCCGGTCACGCCCCGGCGCGGGAGCGGACGTTGGCGCGGATGAACTCGGCGACCCGGGCGATCGTCGTGCCCGGCCCGAAGACCGCGGCGATGCCGGCGGCCTTGAGCGCCGTGATGTCGTCGTCGGGGATGATGCCGCCGGCGGTCACGAGCACGTCGTCGAGGCCTTCGGCCTTGAGGCCGGCGGTGATCTTCGGCAGCAGCGTCATGTGCGCGCCCGACAGGATCGAGAGACCGACGACATCCACGTCCTCCTGGAGCGCCGCCGTGACGATCATCTCGGGCGTCTGACGCAGGCCGGTGTAGATGACCTCGAAGCCCTCGTCGCGCAGGCCTCGGGCGAGCACCTTCGCGCCGCGGTCGTGGCCGTCGAGGCCGGGCTTGGCGATGAGCACCTTGATCGGTCGGTCGGACATGCCGCCATGATAGCCCCGTCCCGGGCGTGGGCGGGGTGTCAGGCCGGTCCCGGTGGCCGGCGCTCCAGGTGGGCCAGGAACTCGGCCCGCGTCTTGTCGCGGGTCCGGAAGATGCCCAGCACGGCGCTCGTGGTCATGATCGTGCCCGGCTTGCGCACGCCGCGCATGACCGCGCAGAGGTGCGTCGCCTCGAGCACCACGCCGACGCCCTGGGGCTGCAGGCGCTCCTGGAGGAAGTCGGCGATCTGCTGCGTGAGCCGCTCCTGCACCTGGAGACGGCGGGCGTACATCTCCACGATGCGCGGGATCTTCGACAGCCCGATGATCCGGCCCTTGGGGATGTAGGCGACCGAGGCGGTACCGAAGAAAGGCAGCAGGTGATGCTCGCAAAGCGAGTAGAAGGGGATGTCCCTGACCAGCACCATCTCGCTGTAGTCGACCTCGAAGATGGCGCCGTTGACAAGGCGGTCGGGATCCACGTGGTAGCCCGCGGTCAGCTCCGCGTACATGCGGTGGACGCGCTCCGGCGTGCCGGCGAGCCCGGCCCGGTCGGGGTCCTCGCCGATCTCGATGAGGATCTCGCGCACGGCCGCCTCGACGCGACCGTTGCCCGCGGAGGGCAGGCGGGCCTCGCCGATCTCGAGCTCGATCTCATCGACGAGAGCGCGGATGTCGGGCGGCGGCTGGCTCATCGCGGGCCCAGGGCGGGCGTGGTGGAACTAGGCCCCGGGCTGGTCGTCGGGCCGGTCCTCTTCATCGGTCCCGTCCTTGGCCGCCTTGCGGGCGCCGGAGACCGCCTTGCCCAGCGCCTCGCCGAGCTGGGGCAGCGTCTTCGGGCCGCGCACGACGAGGACGACGATGAGGATGACGACGAGGACGATCACGATGTCGGGCATGCGCGGATGGTACTCCGCGAGCTGCCGGATCGCGGTGGTTCCGGCAGGAGGCGGCCGGCCCTCGACGATCGCGCTCGGCGCGCCGGGGCCACACTAGACTCGTGGCCATGATGTCGCAGCGCCCCGCCGCGTGAGCGACCTCGACGCGCGCAGCCTCCAGGAACGTTTCGCACCGGGGAGCGTCTGCTTCGGCTGTGGCCCCGCCAACGGCGACGGCCTCGGCCTGCGCAGCTTCCCCGACCCGGACCGGCCGGACGGCCTGGTGGCGACCTGGATGCCGTCGCCGCACCACCACGCTTTCGCCAACGTCCTGAACGGTGGCATCATCGGCGCGCTGATGGACTGCCACGCCAACTGGGCGGCGGCCATGGCCATCATGCGCGCCTCGGGCAGGGACCGGCCGCCGGCCACGGTCACCGCCGGCTACGAGGTGAAGCTGCTGGCGCCGACGCCCACCGACGCACCCCTGACGATCCGTTCCTGGCCGGTCTCGGTCGAGGCACGCCGGGCCACGAGCGAGGCGCGCATCGAGACCATGGACGGGACCGTCACCGCCACGTTCCTCGGCCGCTTCGTGGCCGTGCTCGAGGAGCACCCCGGGCACGACCGCTGGCAGCCGGGCGAGGGCCCGACGCCCGGGGCAGGCTAGGCGCCGGTCGCGAAGAGGAAGTCGCGCACGAGGCGGCGGAAGTCGTCGGGCTGCTCGAGGTTGACCATGTGCGCAACCCTCGGCAAGAGCACGCGCCGTGCGCCGGAGATGCCCAGCTCCAGCGCCTCCGCGCCGGCCGTCACCGCCGAGACGTCGAGGTCGCCGTGGATGATCAGGGTCGGCGCGCGCACCTCGGCGAGGCGATCGATGGCCGGTGGCTGGAGCGGGATCGGGCGCGGCTCGGGATGGCCCGCGGTGTAGTTGGCCAGGCTCATCGCGCGCACGCGTTCGCGGACGGCGGCCGGTACCCGCGTCGGCGGCTGGCCCACGCCGTCGACCCAGACCCGAACGTCGAAGTCGGCCACGCCGGCCCAGTCCCCGGCCTTCCAAAGAGTTTTCCCGCTCTCGGTGAGCGCCTTCTCCTCGGTCGTCTCTTCGTGTTCCATGCCGCCCGGCCCGGAGGCGACCAGGACGAGAGCGCTCACGCGCTCGGGCCGTTCGAGCGCGAAGTCGAGGGCGATCTGGCCACCCAGCGAGCAGCCCAGCAGCGCGGCCCGATCGATCCCGAGGTGGTCGAGCAGCGCGGCCAGGTCGGCGCGACTCGAAAAGTCCACGGCGTCCGTCCTGGATCGACCAAAGCCGCGGCAGTCGTACGCCACGACACGATGTCCGCCCGCGAAGCTCGGCACGTCGTCGTCCCACATGCCGTGGTCGGCGATGCCCGCGTGCACGAGGACGAGCGCGGGGCCTCGTCCGGTCGACTCCCAGTAGAGCGTTCCGCCCGGCACGTCGAG